>NZ_JACSQE010000007.1:0-83584 GCF_014836745.1 Oerskovia gallyi | reverse complement strand
GTCCGCGCGAGCGCGGACCGGGCCACCGGAGGAGTGCGTCAGGCGCCGACGCGGTACCGCACGAACTCGGTGACCGTGCCACCGACCTCGGCGAGAACCTGGCCGACGGTCTTCTTCGGGTCCTTCGCGAGCGGCTGGTCGAGCAGGACGACGTCCTTGAAGAAGCCGTTCAGGCGGCCCTCGATGATCTTCGGGAGCGCGGCCTCGGGCTTGCCCTCGTTGCGCGAGGTCTCCTCGGCGATGCGACGCTCGCTCGCGACGACGTCCTCGGGGACGTCCTCGCGGGTCAGGTACGTCGGGGACATCGCGGCGATGTGCTGCGCGATCTCCTTGGCGACGGCCGCACCGGCGACGTCGGTCGCGACGACGACACCGATCGACGGCGGCAGGTCCTTGGCGGTGCGGTGCAGGTACGCGGTGACGCGCTCACCCGCGACGCGCGTGGTGCGACGCAGGACGACCTTCTCGCCGAGCGACGCGGCGGTGTTGTCGATGACGAGCTGGACGGACTCACCGTCGGCGTCGGCAGCGAGCGCGGCGTCGACGTCGGCAGCACCCGAGGCGGCGACGGCCGTCAGGACGCGGGCCGCGAGGTTGAGGAAGTTCTCGTTCTTCGCGACGAAGTCCGTCTCGGAGTTGAGCTCGATGAGCGTGGCGACCTGGCCACCCTCGGTCTCGGAGACGTCGACGGCCACGAGGCCCTCGGAGGTCGAGCGGCCCTCGCGCTTGGCGACGCCCTTCAGACCCTTGACGCGGATGATCTCGAGCGCCTTCTCGGAGTCGCCGTCGGCCTCGTCGAGCGCCTTCTTGACGTCGAGCATGCCGGCGCCGGTGCGCTCGCGCAGCGCCTTGATGTCGGCTGCGGTGTAGTTCGCCATGGTGGTGTCCTTACCTGTCTGGGGTCCCGGGGCTCCCCGGGGAGAACGTGGAGCGGGCGGTGCGGCGGGTGCGCGCCCCTCCGGAGAGGGGCGCGCACCACGTCGTCACTTGGACTCGTCGGCCTCTTCGGCGGGGGCCTCGGCCTCAGCGGCTGCCTCGACGGCCGCCTCTGCCTCGACCTCGGCCTCGACGGCGACCTCGGCTGCTGCCTCGGCGACGACCTCGGCCTCGACGGCGGTCTCGGCTGCGGCCTCGGCGACGACCTCAGCGGCGGCTGCGGTCTCCACGGCGGTCTCCGCCTCGGCACCGGCGAGGAGCTCGCGCTCCCACTCGGCGAGCGGCTCTGCCTCGGTGGCCGAGCCGGCCTCGGCGCCCGTGCGGTTGCCCGAGTGGCGCTGGAGCAGGCCCTCGGCCGCGGCGTCGGCGATCACGCGGGTCAGCAGCGTGACGGCGCGGATCGCGTCGTCGTTGCCCGGGATCTTGTAGTCAACGACGTCGGGGTCGCAGTTGGTGTCCAGGATCGCGACGATCGGGATGCGCAGCTTGCGCGCCTCGTCGACGGCCAGGTGCTCCTTGTTGGTGTCGACGATCCACACGGCGGAGGGGACCTTCGCCATGTCGCGGATGCCGCCCAGGGTGCGGGTCAGCTTGTCCTTCTCGCGACGGAGGACGAGCAGCTCCTTCTTGGTGAGCCCGGAGCCTGCGACGTCGTCGAAGTCGATCTCCTCGAGCTCCTTCATGCGCTGCAGACGCTTGTGCACCGTGGTGAAGTTGGTGAGCATGCCACCGAGCCAGCGGTGGTTCACGTAGGGCATGCCGACGCGAGCGGCCTGCTCGGCGACGGGCTCCTGCGCCTGCTTCTTCGTGCCGACGAAGAGGATCGTGCCACCGTGGGCGACGGTCTCCTTGACGAACTCGTACGCGCGGTCGATGTAGGACAGCGACTGCTGCAGGTCGACGATGTAGATGCCGTTGCGCTCCGTGAAGATGAAGCGCTTCATCTTCGGGTTCCAGCGGCGGGTCTGGTGTCCGAAGTGGACTCCGCTGTCGAGGAGCTGGCGCATGGTCACGACGGCCATGGCACTTCCTTTCAGGCGTGACGCGGGATCCTCCCGCTGCTCACGCTCATTCGTCCGACCGGTCGCAGTGCGTCCGGTCGGTGCATTCCGGTTGTCGGTGCCGGCCGGGATTGGCCCTGCACCCCTGGCGCCACACCATGGTCCGACGCCGGGCCCTGGCGAACGAGGGTCCGGACCGTTGTCGGGATGGCCCCTGACGGCGGCCTGCGAAGGCCGGGAGTCGGGGACGTGACGCGCGAAGTCGACGGCGCGCAGCGGGGGGTTCCAGGTCCCCTGCCGGTGACCTCTGGGGTGACCGTCGGGAGCGCTGGGAGCCCGTCCGAGTGAACGTGCCGATCGCGGCGTTAAGTCTACCTGATCGCGGGCCGCAGCCGGACCCGTGCACAGGCCGCGCGCACGGGACCCCGTCCACAGCGCGGGTCGACAGGGCTCCGTACGGTCCTGCGGTACGCGACGCTGCTGCGGTGCCTTCCTCCGCACGGCCCACCGGGTCGCTCCAAGACCTCGCCCCGCCAGTCCGACGACGTCGCTCGCGTCACGCTCCTGGCCCCCCGTCCGAGAGGCTCGGCCAGACGGCAGACCAACGCCGCCTGTCGCGCGCGAGGGCGAGCGACCGGTTGCTCGTGGGCCCGCTCCTGGTCGTGCCCGTGCTCACCCTGGTGGTCCTCGTCGCGTCCCTCCTGCCCGTCCTGCCCGCCCGAGGGTCCGAGGGCCCGGACCCCACGACCACGGGCTGGACGTCCCCGGTCGCCGGCGATCCCGTGGTGCTCCGTGGGTTCCTGCCCCCCGACCAGGATTGGCTCGCGGGACACCGCGGGGTCGACCTCGAGGCGGCGCCCGGGAGCGCCGTCGTGGCGCCCGAGGCCGGGGTCGTGACGTTCGCCGGGACCGTCGTGGACCGGGGGGTCGTGGTCGTGCTGCACGTCGGCGGGCTGCGCAGCTCGCTGGAACCGGTCGACGGCTCCGCTGCCGTGGGGACGCGGGTCGGGCGCGGGCAGGTCGTGGGGACGGTCCAGGTCGCGGGCGACGGGGCCGGCGGTTCCGGAGGGACCGGCACCACGGGCGCCGGACACTGTCTGCCGGTGTCGTGCCTGCACTGGGGCGTTCGTCGCGGCGACACGTACGTCGACCCCCTCGCGCTGCTCGGGCCGCGCGAACCGATCGTGCTGCTCCCGCTGCGCTAGCGGCGTCCTGGGACCTTCTACTCGCCGCGAGACGCGGCCATCAGGGGTTCGTGCGCCGTCCCGACCCCGCTTGGCCGCATCTCGACGGCCCGAGGTCCCAGGGCACGAGCGGTCCCTCTCGGCGACCGGAGGTTCCCGCGCCCGGCAGCACCCCCCTCACGCCCGCGGGAAGGCCTGCTCGAACGAGGCACGCAGGCGGTCGGCGCTGACGTGCGTGTACCGCTGGGTCGTGGAGAGCGTGGCGTGGCCGAGCACCTCCTGGACGCTGCGCAGGTCGGAGCCGCCCTGGAGCAGGTGGGTCGCGGCGCTGTGCCGCAGGTCGTGGGGCGCGACGTCGTCGACGCCTGCGAGCGCAGCGAGCCGGTGCACCGTCTCGCGCGCCTGTCGCTGTCCCCACCGGTGTCCGCGGTCCCCGAGCAGGAGCGCGGGGCCGGAGTCCGCCACCACCAGCGCGGGCCGCCCCACGTCGAGCCAGCGGCGCAGCGCCCGGCCCGCAGGGACGCCGAACGGCACGACCCGCTCCTTGTCGCCCTTGCCGACCACGCGCAGCGTCCGCTCCCCCAGGTCCACGTCGTCGACGTCGGCACCGACGAGCTCGGCGACGCGAAGGCCCGAGGCGTAGAGCACCTCGACCGCGACCCACTCACGCAGGCGCGCCGGGTCGCCGTCCGCGGCCGCGTCACGGGCGGTCTCCATGAGGTGGGTGGCGGCGTCGACGGCGAGGACGGTCGGGAGGTGACGAGCGACCTTGGGGCTCGCGAGCCGCAGGGCGGGGTTGTGCGCCGTACGGCCCGTGCTCGTCGTCCAGGCGAAGAAGGCGCGGGCCGCCGCTCCCCGTCGGGCCATCGTGGTCCGGGCGAGGTCACGCGCCCCGAGATCGGCGAGCCAGTCGCGCAGGACCGCGATGTCGACGTCGTCGAGCCCCCGCACGCCCGTCGCCACGGCGCGCGCCAGCAGCGACCGGACGTCGCCCGCGTAGGCGCGCACCGTGTGGGCCGAGAGCCCTCGTTGGACGTCGAGGTGCAGCTCGAACTCGGCGACGGCCGCGGCAAGAGCAGGAGGAAGGTGCGTCTCGCCGTGCCGCTCGCTGTCGCTCATCGTCCCAGTGTCGCCGCTCACCGCCTCCGCGTCGTGGAGCCCACGCCCTGGGGCGCACGGGGCGCCCGTCGCCACCGGCCTCCGGACTGCTCGGCGAGCCCGACGAGCTCCAGGTGGCCGAGGCTGCCGAGGGTCTCGTCGACACCGAGGCCGGCGGTCCGCGCCACGGAGTCCACGGCGGCGTACACGCGCAACGGCAGGGCGTCCCACAGCCTGGTGCCCAGCTCGTCGAGGTCGTCCTGGGGTGCGGAGCGCCCGGTGCGCGGGGTCGACGCGTCCGCCCCGACGTGCCCGGCCAGCTCGGCGGCCTCGTCGGCGTCGGTCACGCACACGGCCTGGGCGTCCCGCAGGAGCTGGTGGCACCCGCCGGAGGCCATCGAGGTCACGGGCCCGGGGACCGCCCCCACGGGCCGCAGCAGCGCGCTCGCGTGTGTCGCGGTGCTCAGCGCGCCGGACCGCCAGGCCGCCTCGACGACGACGGTCGCCCGGGAGAAGGCCGCGATGAGACGGTTGCGCTGCAGGAAGCGGACCCTGCTCGGGACGGACCCCGGTGGGGTCTCGCTGACGATGCTCCCCTCGTCCAGGACCGCCCGCAGGAGGTCGGTGTTGCCCGCCGGGTAGAGGCGGTCGACCCCTCCCGCGAGGAAGGCGACGGTCCGGCCCCGTGCGGCGATCGCGCCGCGGTGCGCGGCGGCGTCGATCCCGTACGCACCGCCGGAGACGACCGTGAAGCGCCGGTCCACCAGACCCGAGGCGAGGTCCGCCGCGACGTGGCGTCCGTACTCGGTGCACGCGCGAGCGCCCACGAGCGCGAGCGAGCGTCGCGACAGACCTGCGAGGTCGCTCTCGCCACGGACCCACAGCGCGAGGGGCGCGGCCTCGCCCAGGTCGTCGACCGCCGTCGGCCATCGCGGGTCGCCGGGGACCAGGAGCGCCCCGCCCAGCCGGTCGAGAGCTCGGAGCTCGCGAGAGGGGTCGAGGGTCGCCAGCCTGCCGCGCCACCGCTCCACGGCGCGCAGCAGGCGGCCGACCGACGGCCGCTCGCCCTGCGACGCGAGGACCTCCGGCACGAGCGGACCCGCACCGGACGCCACCTCGTGGAGCCATGCGAGCGCGTCCCCGGCGCCCAGGTGCGCGACGATCGCACCGGCGACCTGGTCCCCCGGTTCCGCGATCCGGCTCCAGGCGGCCCGGGCGAGCAGCGGGTCGTCGACGTCGAAGGTCGGCCGGGCCTCAGCCATGGTGACCTCGCGTCCGGAGCGCGAGCCCCTGCCCCACGTCCCCGGCGTTCGGCGCGGTGCGACCGGCCAGGTCGGCCACGGTCCAGGCGAGCCGCAGCACCCGGTCGGCTCCCCGCAGCGAGAGGGTTCCCCGGTCGAGGGCCGTGTCGATCCCCGCGAGCAGCCGCGGGTCCGGCCCCAGCCGTTCGCGCAGCCAGGTCCCCGGCACCTCGGCGTTCGTGCTCCACGGCGTCCCCGCGAGCCGGGCCCTGGCCGCGGAACGGGCCGCGGCGACCCGTTCCGCGACCGTTGCGCTCGACTCGACGTCGGCCCCGCCCGCCCGGTCGACCCGCGACACGGGACGCACCTCGACCTGGACGTCGACGCGGTCGAGCAGCGGCCCCGACAGGCGGGCGAAGTACCGGCGCCGGACCAGCGGGCTGCACGAGCACTCGAGCCCCTTGCCGATCCCGAGCCCGCACGGGCACGGGTTGGCGGCGAGCACGAGCTGGAAGCGGGCCGGGTAGCGCGCGCTCCCGGCGGCGCGGTGGATGACGAGCTCGCCGTGCTCGAGCGGCTGGCGCAGGGTCTGCAGGACTCGCGAGCCGAACTCCGGCGCCTCGTCGAGGAACAGCACGCCGCGGTGCGCCCGGGACGCCGCCCCGGGCCGTGGCAGCCCGCTGCCCCCGCCGACGATCGACGCCGGGGTCGCGGTGTGGTGCGGGTCCTCGTAGGGCGGGCGGCGGATCAGGCCCTGTCCCGGGTCGAAGACCCCCGCGACCGAGTGGACGGCCGTGACCTCGACCGCCTCCGCCTCGTCGAGGTCCGGCAGGATGCCGGTGATCCGGGAGGCGAGCATGGTCTTGCCTGCCCCTGGTGGCCCGACCAGGAGCAGGTGGTGACCGCCCGCCGCCGAGACCTCGAGCGCGCGCCGCGCCTGCTCCTGGCCCAGGACGTCGCGCAGGTCCCCCTCGGCCCGTCGCGGTCCGGCCGTGCGGCCCGGGCGGGCGGCGGCGCTCGGGGTCACGATCCCGGGCAGCTCGGCGCCGTACAGGGCGGCGATCTCCGCCAGGCTCGCGACGCCGACGACGCGTGCCCCCGGGACGAGCCGGGCCTCGTCCGCGTCCTGCACGGGCACGACGACGTCACGCAGCCCGGCCGCGACGGCGGCGGCCACCGCAGGGAGCACGCCCCGCACCGACTGGAGCCGACCGTCGAGCCCGAGCTCGCCGAGGTGCACGACGCGCGCGGGGTCCGCGACGGAGATCTTGCGCGCTCCGGCGAGCATCGCGACGGCGATGGCGAGGTCGAAGCCCGACCCTGCCTTGGGCAGCGAGGCCGGTGACAGGTTGACGGTGATCTTGCGCTGGGGCCACTCGATGCCCGACGAGGCGATCGCGGCGCGCACGCGGTCCCTCGACTCGGACAGGGCCGCGTCGGGCAGCCCGACGAGCGTGAACCCCGGGACCGAGGCGGCGAGGTGGGCCTGCACCTCCACGAGGTGTCCCGAGAGACCGACGAGCGAGACCGCGAACGTCGTCCCGAGCGACATCAGCTGACCCCCACGAGATGCTCGACGTGCGCGGCCCCGGCGGCGGGCAGGATCACGGCGACGACGTCGATGCGTATCGACGCGGGGCGGACCGGGTGCGTCGCGACCCACTCCCCGGTCAGCCGGCGAAGTCGGGCCAGCTTGTCAGGGGTCACGGCCTCCGCAGGGTGCCCGTAGGCGGTCCCGCGCCGGGTCTTGACCTCGACGGCCACCAGCACGTCCCCGTCGCGCGCGACGAGGTCCAGCTCGCCCCGGGTGCCCCGCCAGTTGCGGTCGAGGACCACCCACCCGGCGTCGACCAGGTACCTTGCGGCGACCTTCTCCCCGTACCGACCGACAGCGTCCTTCGCTCTCATGTCCCACCTCCGGCACACACCGTGGCCGATCGGCGGCTGCGGCGGGGCTGCGGCGGCCCCGGCTGTGGAGGAAGGCTCGAGAAGGTGACCTGTGCACGGTTCGCCTGCGCAGGAGCACGACAGTCCTGCGGCCACCCGGTCCGGGGGGCCGCAGGACTGCTGCTGGAGCGAGCTAGAGCTGGAGCTCGGCCTTGGCCAGCTCCTCGACGTTGACGTCCTTGAACGTGACCACGCGCACCGACTTCACGAAGCGCGCGGAACGGTACACGTCCCACACCCAGGCGTCGGCGAGCCGCAGCTCGAAGTACACCTCGCCTGCGGCCGACCTGACCTGGAGGTCCACCTGGTTCGCCAGGTAGAAACGTCGCTCTGTCTCGACCACGTAGGAGAACAGGCCCACCACATCGCGATACTCGCGGTAGAGGGCCAGTTCCATCTCGGTCTCATAGTTCTCGAGGTCTTCGGCGCTCACTGCACCATCATGGACCATCGCGTGCCACAAGCCGGGATCGGGCGTCGAGCGCGGCGCGCCCCGACCCTCAGGCCTCGTCGCGCTCGGGGAGCCGCCAGCTCCGCCGGTGCTGCGGCGTCGGGCCGTGGGCCTTGAGCGCCTCGACGTGCACGGCTGCCCCGTACCCCTTGTTGCCGTCCCAACCGTAGGCCGGGTACTGACGCGCCAGACCCGTCATGAGGCCGTCGCGCTCGCACTTCGCCAGGACGCTCGCCGCCGCGACCGACGCGCACTGGAGATCGGCCTTGACGAGTGTGCGCACGGCCGGGTCCGGCAGGGCGAGGTCGTCCTCGGGGTCGAGGTCGAACGCCTCGAAGAGGTCCGCGCTCGGGCGGGTCAGCCAGTCGTGCTTGCCGTCGAGCAGGACCGCGTCGACCGGGCCGAGCGAGCGCCGCACCTGGGCCAGCGCGCGGCGGCCTGCGAGCCGCAGCGCCACGACGATGCCGTGCGCGTCGATCTCCGCCGGTCCGGCGTGCCCCACGGCCCACGCGAGCCCCCAGTCCCGGACCGCGGGCAGCATGGCCTCGCGGGCCGCGGGGGTCAGCATCTTGGAGTCGGTCAGGCCCTTCGGGAACGCGCCCGTGCTCAGGTCCACCACGACGACACCCACGCTCACCGGCCCCGCCAGGGCCCCGCGCCCCACCTCGTCCATGCCCGCGACGAGCCGCGCGCCCGAGTCGAGGATCGCGCGCTCGTGGCGCAGCGTCGGCGGCTTGGGCCCGGTCGACCGCTTCGCGGGGGCCGTGCGGGGCGCGCGCCGGGTCGGCGCGACGTCCGGCTCTCCCGCGACGAGCGGCGCACCGAGGTCGGTCGTCATGGTTCCGGCACCTCCGCGAACACGTCGCCCGGGTTGCGCATCAGCGTGAAGTCGCTCAGCGGCCACACCTTGACGAACGCGGTCCCGACGACGTTGCTGACCGGCACGAACCCGCCGCCCGGCTTGCCGGTGTTGTACCGCGAGTCGGCCGAGTGCTGCCGGTTGTCACCCATGACGAACAGCATGCCCTCCGGGACGACCACGTCGAAAGGGTCCTGGCTCGGGACGGACCCCGGCTTGATGTAGGTCTCGTCGACCGGCTGGCCGTTGACGCTCACGCGTCCCTGCGCGTCGCAGCACACGACCCGGTCGCCCGGGGTCCCGATGACGCGCTTGATGAGGTGCTCCCCCGTGTCCTGCGGGAGCAGCCCCACGAACGTCATGGCCGACGTCACGGCGTTGCCGACGGTCCCGCGGTCCGGGGCCACGTACGACGGGAGCCAGCCCCCCGGGTCCTTGAAGACCACGACGTCGCCACGGTGCACGTCGAACGCGTCGGGGACGAGGCGCGAGACCATGACCCGGTCCCCCTCGACCAGGGTGTCCTCCATCGAGGCGCTCGGGATGAAGAACGCCTGCACGAGGAACGTCTTGATCAACCACGACAGCACCAGCGCGCTGAGGAGGATGATGACGGTCTCGCGCAGGAGCGAGCCGCGACGGGGCGCGGGCCGCGCCGGGGCCGACCCCGCTTCCATCTGGCTCCTGGCGTCCGTCCGCGCCGGCGGCGTCGCGCCGGGGACGGGTTCGGGTCGGGCTGCTGCCGGTGCGGCGCTGTCTGTCACGCGATCACTGTGCCACTGCGCGGGCCGTCGGGCGAAACCGGCGGCTGCTGCCGTGGGCCGGCCGGCAGGCGCCGGAACGCCGACGGGCGGCCACCGTGAGGTGGCCGCCCGTGGGCGTGCGACGAGGCTGACGTGAGGTCAGGCTCGGGTCACTTCGAGGGCAGCGCGTCGCGCTTCTCCTTGATCTTCGCCTTCTTGCCGCGCAGCTTGCGCAGGTAGTACAGCTTGGCGCGACGGACGTCACCGCGCGTGACGAGCTCGATCGACTCGAGGGTCGGGGAGTGCACCGGGAAGGTACGCTCCACGCCGACGCTGAAGCTGATCTTGCGGACCGTGAAGGTCTCGCGGACGCCGCCACCCTGGCGGCCGATGACGACGCCCTGGAACGCCTGGACACGAGAGCGGTTGCCCTCGACGACCTTGACGTTGACCTTGACGGTGTCTCCGGCCCGGAACTCCGGGATGTCGCTACGCAGCGATGCTGCGTCGACGCTGTCCAGCGTGTGCATTGATCTCTCCCCGCCCTGCCACAGGTCAGACGCGTTCTCGTGGCCCACCGCGAGGCGGGTCCGGTTCAGTACGTGGGTGGTGCTCGCATGTGATCGGTCGCGCACGCGGACGTGCGGTGGGCTTCCCCTGTGGCAGAGGCCCGACCGGCGCACACCAAGGGTCTATTCTGCCACACCGCCGGCGGTGGCACCGGAGGCGGGTCCGGCGCTGCTCGGGGCGCGGTGCAGGGCTCCCCCGCGCACCTCCCAGCCCAGCGAGGCGAGGAACGCCCGGTCGTACTTGTCCAGGGTGCTCGTGTCGAGGGCCGCGATCAGGTCGGGTCGGCGGGCGGAGGTCTTCTCGAGCGCCCGGTCGCGTCGCCAGCGGCGGATCTTGGCGTGGTGCCCCGAGAGCAGCACGTCGGGCACCTCGAGGCCCGACCAGACGGGCGGCTTGGTGTAGACGGGGTACTCCAGCAGCCCGGCAGCGCCATGGGACTCCTCGACGAGCGACTCCGGGTTGCCGATCACCCCGGGCAGCAGGCGGGCGACGGCCTCGACCATGACGAGCGAGGCGACCTCTCCCCCGTTGAGCACGTAGTCGCCGATCGAGAGCTCGCTCACGCGGTGCCCGGCCGCACGGTAGTGCTCGGCCACGCGGGCGTCGATGCCCTCGTAGCGCCCGCACGCGAAGACGAGCTGGTCCTCGGTCGCCAGGGCTTCCGCGGTGCGCTGGGTGAACGTCGTGCCCGACGGCGTCGGCACCACCAGGTGCGCGGGTCCGGTCGCGGTCAGCTCGTCGACGGCCTGCCCCCAGACGTCGGGGCGCATGACCATGCCCGCTCCCCCGCCGAAGGGCGTGTCGTCGACGGTCCGGTGGCGGTCGGTGGTCCAGTCGCGCAGGTCGTGCACGCGCAGGTCGAGCAGGCCCGCGACGCGCGCCTTCCCGACGAGCGAGAGGTCGAGGGCCGCGAGGTACTCGGGGAAGATCGAGACGATGTCGATGCGCACGTCAGTCGTTGGTCCCGTCGGTCGTGCGGTCGTCCGCGCCGTCGTCGTCGGACGTGTCGGCCCCCTCCTCGGCAGCCGAGCCGGGCGTCGGCTCGGCGACCTCGAGCAGGTCGGCGTCGCGTGCGAGGAGGCCGCCCGGAGGGTCGAGCACGACCCGCCCGCCCGGCACGTCGACCACGGGGACGATCGCGTGCACGAACGGCACGAGCGTGCGCGTGCCGTCGGTCTCCTTGAGCACGAGCAGGTCGTGCGCCGGCAGGTGCTCGAGCCCCTGGACCTCGCCCACGACGGTTCCGTCCTCGAGCTCGGCGCGCAGCCCCACGAGCTCGTGCGGGTACCAGGCGTCCTCCTCGTCGGAGACGTCGGCCTCGGCGACGAGCGTGATGCCGCGCATGCGTTCGGCCGCCGAGCGGTCGGTCACGCCCGCGAACGTCACGAGCCACTTGCCCTGGTGCAGGCGCGCGCGCTCGATCGTCAGCGGTCCCGCCTCGGCGGGCTCGGTGTCGATCGTGGACCCGACGACGAGACGCGCCTCGGGGTTGTCGGTGCGCATGTCCAGCGCGACCTCGCCGCGCAGTCCGTGGGCGCGGCCGATACGGGCCACCGTGAGCTGCATCGTGTGCTCCTTCTCGTCGTGTTACGTGCTCGTCGTGCGTGGGAACTGCCCGGCGGCCGGGCGCTCCCACCGTGTCACCCGTGCGGTGCGCGCGCACGTCCTGACCACACCACGCGGGCGGGCGTCGGACGGGCGGCGACGGGGGCGGGAGGTGATGGGCAGACGACGAGGCCCGGTCCACCCTGAGGGGGACCGGGCCTCGTCAGCGTGCGGTCGAAACCGTCACGTCGTGCTGTGTATCGGCTTGCGCTCAGCCGTCGTCAGCGGCGGTCGACGTCGACGACGTCGACACGGACCGGTCCGTCGACCGACAGGGCACCGATCACCGTGCGCAAGGCACGGGCCGTGCGCCCACCGCGGCCGATGACGCGACCGAGGTCCTCGGGGTGCACCCGGACCTCGAGCAGCTCGCCCCGGCGCAGCGGCTTCGCGTTGACCCGGACGGCGTCCGGGTTGTCCACGATCCCGCGCACCAGGTGCTCGAGCGCCTCGCCGAGCATCAGGCCTGCTCTTCGGCTGCCTCAGCCGCGTCAGCGGACTCGGTCTCGACCGGCGCAGCAGCCTTCTTCTCGGCAGCCTTCGCCTTGACCTTCTCGGCGTCCTTGGCGGCAGCCTCGATGGCAGCGGCCGGGTCGACCTTCTCGCCCTTGACGCGCAGGGTGCCCTCGGCGCCCGGCAGGCCCTTGAACTTCTGCCAGTCACCCGTGATCTTGAGGAGCACGAGAACCTGCTCGGTCGGCTGCGCGCCGACGCTCAGCCAGTACTGCGCACGCTCGGAGGAGATGTCGATGAGCGACGGCTCCTCGGTCGGGTGGTACTTGCCGATCTCCTCGATGACGCGACCGTCACGCTTGGTGCGCGAGTCCGCGACGACGACACGGTAGTACGGCGCACGGATCTTGCCGAGACGCTTCAAACGAATCTTGGTGGCCACTGTGGTGGTCTCTCCTGGTTCTGGGTGAGGTGACCCGTGCGTCCTCCCGGTGGGGACCAGGTGAGCACGGTGTCGGGACACGGCGGTGCGCGGAGAGAGGGGCCGGGCACGCCGAGTACCCGGCTATTGTGCCAGATGCAGCACCCGGCGACCAACATCGCGTCCCAGTCGAGCCGACGCACCGCTCAGAGCGGCGCCACGACTCTCACGCGTCCACGCCCAGCGCACGTCGACGCAGGCGACGCACCGCTCAGAGCGGCGCCACGACTCTCACGCGACCACGCCCAGCGCACGTCGACGCAGGCGACGCACCGCTCAGAGCGGCGCCACGACTCTCACGCGACCACGCCCAGCGCCCGTCGACACAGGCGACACACCGCTCAGAGCGGCGCCACGATCTCCCCGCGCAAGATCACCGCCGTCGGGTGCCGCAGCACCTCGATGTTCTCGCGCGGGTCTGCCGGGTACACGATCAGGTCCGCGCTCGATCCCTCGACGAGCCCGCCGTAGCCCAGGAACTCGCGTCCCTGCCAGCTCGCGGCCGCGACCACGTCGGCGACCGGGACGCCTGCGGCCACCATCTCGGCGCACTCGTCGGCGATCCGGCCGTGACCGATGGTCCCGCCCGCGTCCGTCCCGACGAGGAGCTGGATGCCCGCCTCGTGGAGCTGACGGACCTGCTCGTAGCGGCGCTCGTGCAGGTCGCGCAGGCGCGCCGCGAAGAGCGGGTACTTCGCGTCGGCCTGGCGAGCGATGTTCTCGAACTCGCTGATCTGCAGGAGCGTGGGCGTCACGGCGATACCGCGCTCGGACAGGGTGTACATGTCGTCGGGGTGGATCCCGGTGCCGTGCTCGATGCAGTCGACCCCGGCCGCGAGCAGCGACGGGACGACCTCGCTCGAGAAGGCGTGCACCGTGACGCGCGCGGCCTCGGCGTGCGCGACGGCGACGGCCTCGGTCAGCACGTCCTGGGGCCACAGGGGGCGCAGGTCGCCGTCGGCGCCCAGGTCCCGGTCGATCCAGTCGCCCACGAGCTTGACCCAGCCGTCCCCGGCGCGCGCCTCCTGGCGCACGGCCTCGGGGAGCTGTGCGACGTCGTCGAGCTCGAGGCCGTAGCCGCGCAGGTAGCGCTTGGGGCGGGCGATGTGGCGCCCTGCACGCACCAGGCGCGGCAGGTCGCGCCGCGACCTGACCCACCGGGTGTCCAGGGGGGAACCGGCGTCGCGCAGGAGGAGCGCCCCGCTGTCGCGGTCGGCGATCGCCTGCGCCTGGGCCGTGGCGTTGTCGACCGCACCGTCCTTGCCGAGGCCCACGTGGCAGTGGACGTCCACGAGGCCGGGCAGGACCCAGCCCTCGAGCGCCACCATGTTGGTGCCCTGCGCCGAGGGACGCGTCAGCGTGACGTGACCGTCCTTGACCCAGAGGTCGGACACCTCACGGTCGTCTCCCAGGAGGATGTGCCCCCGCAGGTGCAGCGAGGGGCCTTCGAGCGCGGACATCGGACTCCCAGTTCTCGGGCGGTCGGGCTCGCCCGACCTGTCGAGGACCGGGGCCGGGCGGGACGGACGGGGGTCACGGTGAGGGCCACCGTGACCTGCAGGACATAACCTAGCGCGCTAGCGCCCCAGGAACTTCTCCAGGTCGGGCGGGAGCTGGAGGTCGGCCGGGTCCGGCGACTTCTGCGCGCTCTTGGCACCGCCCAGGGCGCCGAACGCCGCACCCGGCGCCGCGGGGGGCGTGGCGGGTCCGCCGAGGGCGCGAGCCTGGCGGGCCGCCTCCTCCGCGGCGCGCTTGGCCGGGTTGCCCGACTTCGCCTTGCGCCCCTTGGGCGGCGGCGCGACGCGCCCACGAGCCTTCTTGCCGCCCATGCCGGGCAGGTTCCCCATGCCGGGCATACCGGGCATGCCGCCGCCACGGCTCATCTGGCGCATCATCTTCTGCGCGCCCGCGAACCGGTCGAGGAGCTGGTTGACGTCGCTCGTCGTGACGCCCGACCCTCGCGCGATGCGCGCACGTCGCGACCCGTTGATGATCTTGGGGTTGTCGCGCTCGCCCGGCGTCATCGAGCGGATGATCGCCTCGATGCGGTCGACCTCTCGCTCGTCGAAGTTGTCGAGCGCCTCACGCATCTGCCCCATGCCCGGCAGCATGCCGAGCATCTTCTTCATGGAGCCCATGTTCTTCATCTGCTGCATCTGGACGAGGAAGTCCGCCAGCGTGAAGTCCTGACCGCTCGCGACCTTCTCGGCCATCTTCGCGGCCTCGTCGGCGTCGAACGCCTTCTCGGCCTGCTCGATGAGCGTGAGCACGTCACCCATGTCGAGGATGCGCGACGCCATGCGGTCCGGGTGGAACGGCTCGAAGTCCGTGAGCTTCTCACCGGTCGAGGCGAACAGGATGGGCCGACCCGTGACGCGTGCGACCGACAGCGCCGCGCCACCGCGCGCGTCGCCGTCGAGCTTCGACAGGACGACCCCCGTGAAGTCGACGCCCTCCTCGAAGGCCTTGGCCGTCGCGACCGCGTCCTGACCGATCATCGCGTCGATGACGAACAGGATCTCGTCCGGGTTCACGGCGTCGCGGATGTCCGCGGCCTGGCGCATGAGCTCGGCGTCGACGCCGAGGCGGCCCGCGGTGTCGATGATCACGACGTCGTGCTGGCGCTGGCGCGCGGTCTCGACACCGTCGCGGGCGACCTGGACCGGGTCGCCGACGCTCGTGCCCGACTCCCCCTCGGAACCCTGGTTGCCGGGCAGCGGAGCGTAGACCGGTACGCCGGCACGCTCGCCCACCACGGAGAGCTGGTTGACCGCGTTGGGGCGCTGCAGGTCCGCCGCCACGAGCAGCGGCGTGTGCCCCTGCTCGCGCAGGTGCAGCGCGAGCTTGCCGGCCAGGGTCGTCTTGCCGGCGCCCTGGAGGCCCGCGAGCATGATGACGGTCGGCGGGTTCTTCGCCAGGCGCAGCCCACGGCTCTCGCCGCCGAGGATCGCGACGAGCTCCTCGTTGACGATCTTGACGACCTGCTGGGCAGGGTTGAGCGCGCCGGAGACCTCGGCCGACAAGGCCCTGGACCGGATGGCACCGGTGAAGTCCTTGACGACGGGCACGGCGACGTCCGCGTCGAGGAGCGCGCGCCGGATCTCACGGATCGTGGCGTCGATGTCCGCCTCGGAGAGACGGCCCTTGCTCCGCAGGTTCTTGAAGGTCGACGACAATCGATCTGACAGCGTGGCGAACACCGCGTCATCCTTACCGCTCGTGAATCAGGGAAGTCCCCAGCCTACCGGTCGGGGACGGTCACTCGGGCAGGGTCGCGCGGGTCGCGGCCGTGAGGTCGTCCACGAGGCGCGCGCGCCAGGCGGTCCAGCCCGCCGGACCGAGCGACGAGGAGTCGGCCTCGGTCAGCGCGCGCAGCACGTCCAGGAGGTCTCGTCGCTGCCCGACGGCGTCGGCGAGCTCGGCGACGGTCGCCGGGTCGTCCGGGTCCGCCGAGAGCGCGAGCCGCGACAGGGTGAGGTGGTGGCGCACGAGGCGCGCGACGTCGTCGGGCACCCCGTCCCCGAAGCCCATGCGGCGCAGGATGCCCGGGACGAGGCGCGCACCCTCCTCGGAGTGGTCCTGCGCACCGGAGCGCTTGCCGATGTCGTGGAACAGCGCCGAGAGCAGCAGCAGGTCGCCCCGCTCGACCGCCCTGCGGTCACGCGCCGCACGCGCGACCGTCTCGACCAGGTGACGGTCGACCGTGTGCCGGTGGACCGCCGCCCGCTGAGGCCGGTTGCGCACCCCCGCCCACTCGGGGATCCACGTCGTCACGACCCCCACGAGGTCGAGCGCCTCCCACACCGCGACCTGCGCGGGCCCGCTCCCCAGGAGCGAGAGGAAGGCCGACCGCGCCAGCGCAGGCCACGGCTCGGGCAGGGGCGGGCAGTGCGCGAGGCTGCTCACGGACACCGGCGACAGGGTCAGCCCCGTGCGGGCCGCGGTCGCCGCGGCGCGCAGCGCGAGCAGAGGGTCGGTCTCGGGGTGGGCGTCGATCGCGAGGACCAGCTCGCCGTCGTGCTCGACGAGTCCGTCCCCGACCGACCGCAGCCGCGGTGCGGCCCGCCGACCCCGCACGAGGACCGGACGCCGGGCCACGCTCGGACGCTGGAGCGCCTGGCGTGCACGCCGGACCGTGGTGTCGAGCGCGTAGGAGATCTCCCGGCCCGCCTCGGCGAGGCTCGCCAGGAGCTCGTCGGGGTCGTCGTAGCCGCTCAGGGCCGCGACCTCGTCGAGGTCCGCGAGCAGGAGCCTGTTCGTGTGGCGACCCGTGACGACCTGGACCGCGTCGCGCACGTCGAGCAGGTGCGCGTACGCGCGGTCGACGGTCCCGTGGGGACGGTCCGTGAGCCACGTCGCGGCCAACGCCGACAGGACCACGGCGTCCCGGATACCGCCGCGCGCGTCCTTGAGGTCGGGCTCGATCAGGTAGGCGAGCTCACCCGACCGCTCGGCCCGGTCCTTGATCGACGACAACAGCTCAGGCAGTCGGCGGCGCGACGCCGAGCGCCAGTCCGTGAGGACCGCCGACGCGGCCCGGTGGACCACGAGCGGGTCCCCTGCGACCGCGCGCACGTCGAGCCAGCCCACGGCCGCGGGCACGTCCTTGGACGCGACCTGGCGGCACTGCGACAACGAGCGCACCGCGTGGTCGAGGTCCACCCCGGCGTCCCACAGGGGGTACCAGAGCCGCTCGGCGACCGCCGCGACCTGCTCGGGCGAGTGGCCGCGACCGTCGTGCACGAGCACGAGGTCCAGGTCGCTCACCGGCCCCATGTCGGCCCGGCCGAGGCTCCCCACCGCGGCGAGCGCGATCCCCTCGGTGCTCTCCCCCGCCGTCGCCTCGTCCCACAGCGCCGTGAGCCGGTCGGTCACGAGCGTGCAGACCGCAGAGCGACGCGCGACCCCCGAGCTCCCCGGCCCGCTCAGGTTCCGAGCCACCGCGAGCATCTCGGCCCGCCGGCCCCCCCCCCCCGGGGGGGGGGGGGGGCCGGCCTCGGCTCCTCGGCGTCGCGCGGGGTTCCTGCCTTCGTCGTCCCGGTCATCTCGACCCTTCCGTCGCCCCCGCCGTACCCCGTCGTCGCTGTTCGTGCCGCCCGGCCCGACCGGTCGCCCTACAGGGCACCCGGTCCGTGCTCGCCGGTGCGGACACGTGCGACGTCATCGACCGTCACGGTCCAGACCTTCCCGTCACCGATGCGACCGGTCTGAGCCGCCTTGACGACGACCTCCGTGACCGTCGAGGCGTCCTCGTCGTCCACGAGGATCTCGACGCGGACCTTCGGGACCAGGTCCACGGTGTACTCGGCACCGCGGTAGACCTCGGTGTGCCCCTTCTGCCGGCCGTAGCCGCTGGCCTCGCTGACCGTCATGCCGCGGACCCCTGCTGCCTCGAGCGCCGACTTCACGTCGTCGAGACGGTGCGGCTGGATGATTCCTGTGACGAGCTTCATGCCCTGACCTCCTGGATGACACGACCCTGTGCGATGGTCTCGTATGCGGTCTCTCCGTGCTCAGCCAGGTCGATGCCGCCGACCTCGGCCTCCTCGCTGATCCGCCAGCCCATCGTCACCTTGATGACGAACCCGATGACGAACGTGAGCGCGCCGGAGAAGATCACGGCGGCCAGCGCGATGACGACCTGGATCACCAGCTGGTCGATCCCGCCGCCGTAGAGCAGGCCCGTGTCCGTGCCCAGCAGGCCGATCAGGACGGTACCGACCAGGCCGCCGACCAGGTGGACCCCGACGACGTCGAGCGAGTCGTCGTAGCCGAAGCGGTACTTGAGGCCGACCGCGAGGGCGCACAGGACACCGGCGACGGCACCCAGGGCGATCGCACCGATCGGGTTGACCGCGGCGGCGGCCGGCGTGATGGCGACCAGGCCCGCGACGACGCCCGACGCGGCACCCAGGCTCGTGGCGTGCCCGTCACGCAGGCGCTCGGTGACGAGCCAGGCCCCCATCGCCGCGCACGTCGCGACCGTCGTGTTGACCCAGGCCAGGCCGGCGACCTCGTTGGCGGCACCTGCGGAGCCGGCGTTGAACCCGAACCAGCCGAACCACAGGAGCGCTGCGCCCAGCATCACGAACGGGAGGTTGTGCGGACGCATGGGCTCCTTGCCGAAGCCCTTGCGCTTGCCGATGATCAGCGCGAGCACCAGGCCCGCGACACCGGCGTTGATGTGGACGACCGTGCCGCCGGCGAAGTCGATGGGGGCCACGTTGGCGATCCCGTCGGTCACGCCGTAGATCGCGGCCGCGATGCCGTTCTCGCCGGCACCGAGGAGGCCGCCGCCCCACACCATGTGGGCCAGCGGGAAGTAGACCAGGGTGACCCAGACGCCCGCGAAGACGAGCCAGGCGCCGAAGCGGGCGCGGTCGGCGATCGCACCGCTGATCAGAGCGACCGTGATGATCGCGAAGGTGGCCTGGAACCCCGCCGCCACGAGGGCCGGGACGCCGCTGCCCGCCAGGAGGCTGTTCGCGTCGTCGGTCAGGGGGGCCAGTCCGAAGAACTCCGTCGGGTTGCCGAAGACCCCCGCCACGTCGGACCCGAAGGTCATCGAGTAGCCCCACAGCACCCAGATGATCCCGACGACGGCGATCGCGCCGAAGCTCATCATCATCATGTTCAGGACGCTCTTGCCGCGGACCATGCCGCCGTAGAAGAACGCCAGGGCCGGGGTCATCAGCAGCACCAGGGCGGCCGACGTCAGGAGCCAGGCCGTGTTTCCAGTGTCAAGTTCGAAGGGCATGCGCTGTCGCCTCTCACCTCGCCAGCCGGGCGGCCGGACAGGTCAAGACTCGGACAGCGGGGTTTCCCCGCGACGCGCGCGGGGTGACGGAGGTGTAACGGGGAGCACTCGTGTGTAAACGTTGCGTTTCCCGGCGGGTCCGGGGCCGTCCCGGGGGCAGCCCCTCCCCCGGGACGTGGTCGCCACGGGCGACGTCAGTCGCCCAGCAGCCCGTCGACGAACTCCTGCGGGTCGAACGGCGCCAGGTCGTCCGGGCCCTCCCCCAGGCCCACGAGCTTGACCGGCACGCCCAGCTCACGCTGGACCGCGACGACGATGCCGCCCTTGGCCGTGCCGTCGAGCTTGGTCAGCACGATGCCCGTGACGCCCGCGATCTCGCCGAAGACCCGTGCCTGGTTGAGGCCGTTCTGGCCCGTCGTGGCGTCCAGGACCAGCAGGACCTCGGAGAGCGGCGCCTCCTTGGTGATCACGCGCCGGATCTTGCCGAGCTCGTCCATGAGACCCGCCTTGTTCTGGAGGCGGCCGGCCGTGTCGACGAGCACGACGTCGACTCCCTCTGACCGGCCCGTGCGGACCGCGTCGAACGCGACCGCGGCCGGGTCCGCCCCGTCGCGGTCGGAGCGCACCGTGCGCACGCCGACGCGGGCGCCCCACGTCTCGAGCTGGTCGGCGGCCGCAGCGCGGAACGTGTCGGCCGCGCCGAGCACGACCGTGCGGTCCTCCGCCACCAGGACGCGGGCGAGCTTGCCCACGGTCGTCGTCTTGCCCGTGCCGTTGACCCCGACGACGAGCACGACGGCGGGGAGCCGGGAACCGTCGTCGGCCGTCTGCGGGTCCGTGGCGAGCGAGCGGTCCAGGCTCGGGTCGACGAGGGCGACGAGCTCCTCGCGCAGCAGCGCGCGGACGCTCGCCGGGTCACGGACGCCCAGGACCCGCACGCGGGTACGCAGCGACTCGATGAGCTCTCCCGCCGGGCCGGCCCCGACATCGGCGAGCAGCAGCGTCTCCTCGAGCTCGTCCCAGTCGTCCTCGGTCAGGTGGTCGCGCGAGAGCACCGCGAGCAGCTTGGAGCCGAGCGGCGAACCGGACCGGGCCAGGCGGCCGCGCAGCCGGGCGAGCCGGCCCCCGACTGCCTCGGGGACCTCGACCGCGGGCGGGGCCTCCAGGTCGGCCGGTGCCTCGACCGTGGCCACGGCCCCTGGCAGGGGCTCTCCCTCGGTCGCAGGGAGCTCGTCGGGGCTGCTGCCCGGCGTGGGGGGCGGAAGGGTGGCGCGCGCACCAGGGCGACGGCGGAAGCCGACGAAGCCGACCGAGGCGACGACGAGGACGGCGAGGGTGATCCAGAGCCAGAGGAGATCGTTCACCGTCGCAGTCTCTCAAATCCGAGCGCGACGTGCGGGCGGCGGGGTCGGCGGAGTCGGACGGCGGGGCCGGACGCCGGGCCGAGCGTTCACCGCGCCCCGGGTGGCACCCTCAGTCCTGGGGAGCGGCCGGACCCGGAGGGGGCGTCGCAGGGACCGAACGCACGGCGCCGGTGTGCGGACGCCGGACGGTGGCCACGTGGAGCGTGTGCGTGGCCCGCTCACGAGCCCGGTGCAGTGCGTCGGTGATCTCGTCGGCGTCCATGTAGGCCGGGTCGACGACCTCGGTCGCGGCGAAGAACTCTTCCATGCCGGTGTCGACGGGTGTCGCCGAGGCTGCCTCACGGTCCTCGTCCGACCGTCGGCGCCAGCTCGACAGCCCCGAGCGGAAGTCGCGCCAGAACCCCTTGATGCCGACCGGAGGTCCCTGGCGCTCGTTGCGGTCGTCGATGCGCGTGACGACGCTCGCGAACAGGAAGACCACGACGGCCGCCACGAGCGCGATCCCGAGGAACACGAACATCCAGAGCATCCGTCAAGTATCACCGGGACGACCGGGTGAGCACCGACCGAGACCGGCGAGTCCGATGATCGATACAGCATCTTCACACCGCAGGACCCGCGAGATCGTGCGGCTCACGAATCATGGGCCCCGAGCGGTCGGCACGGGGGCCGAGCGCCGGGCCACCCGAGACGTCGGTCACACGCCGACCTCGTCGCGCAGCCGTTGGCTGATGACGGTCGTGACGCCGTCGCCTCGCATCGTGACGCCGTACAGCGCGTCCGCGATCTCCATGGTCCGCTTCTGGTGCGTGATGACGATGAGCTGCGAGTCCTCCTGGAGCTCACGGAAGATCTCGAGCAGACGCCCCAGGTTGACGTCGTCGAGCGCGGCCTCGACCTCGTCCATGACGTAGAACGGGCTCGGGCGGGCCTTGAAGATCGCGACGAGGAGCGCGACCGCGGTCAACGAGCGCTCGCCGCCGGACAGCAGCGACAGCCGCTTGACCTTCTTTCCCGCCGGGCGGGCCTCGACCTCGATGCCGGTCGTGAGCATGTTCGCGGGGTCGGTCAGCACCAGGCGCCCCTCGCCCCCGGGGAACATCCGCCCGAAGACGTGCACGAACTGCTCCGCGGTGTCGTGGTAGGCCTCGGTGAAGACCTGCTCGACGCGCTCGTCGATCTCGCGGACGATCTCGAGCAGGTCGGCCCGGGACTTCTTGAGGTCCGCGAGCTGGGTCGTGAGGAACGTGTGACGCTCCTCGAGCGCGGCGAACTCCTCGAGCGCGAGGGGGTTGACCTTCCCGAGCTGCCCGAGGGCACGCTCGGCCGAGCGCAGGCGCTTCTCCTGCGCCGCCCGGACGTAGGGCTCGCTCACGGGCTCGCCGTCCTCGTCCTCGCGCACGGTGCCGTCCTCCGCGAGGACGGGGACGGGCCGGTCGGGACCGAACTCGTCGAGCAGGACCTCCGGGTCCAGGCCGAGCTCGGTGACGCTGCGCTCCTGGAGCTGCTCGATCCGCAGCTGCTGCTGCGTCCGGGCCACCTCGTCGCGGTGCGCGACGTCGGTCAGCTCCCGTAGCTGTGCCGCGAGCACGTCGACCTCGGAGCGACGGGCGGTCACTGCCGCGTCGAGCTCTCCCCGGGCGACCTCGGCAGCGTCCCGCTCGTCACGAGCGCGTGCGAGCGACCGCTCGATCGCCGCCAGCGCCGTCTCGGCTCCGTCGCGCACGGCCTCCGCACGGGCCGCCTGACGCACCCGGGCGGCCTCGCGCGCCGCGGCCCGCTCGCGCGCTGCCCGCTCGGTCGCCGCCGCCCGGGCCAGGGACTGAGCCCGCCCGGTCAGTGCACGGGCCCGCTCCTCGCTCGTACGCAGCGCGAGGCGTGCCTCGGTCTCGGCCGCGCGTGCGGCGGTCGCCAGGCCGTTGGCCTCGTCCCGGGCGGCGGTCGCCGCCGCGACCGACTCCTCGGTCTGCTCCGGCGCCGCCTCGGCCTCGTCGTGCCGAGCGACCAGGGTCTCGAGCTCGGCCTGCTCGGCCACGAGCGTGACCTGGGCCTTCTCGAGGTTCGCCCGGACCCGGGCCGACTCGGCAGCGGCCGCACGGGCCGTGGCTCCCAGGTGCCCGAGCTGCTCGGCGACCGCGGCGAGCGCTGCATCGGACTCGTTGAGCCGTTCCAGGGTCGCGTCGTAGCGCTGCTGCGCCTCCTCGGCCTCCTCGAGCGCCCCCACGAGCGCGAACCGTGTCCGCTCACCGCGAGCGATCGCGTCGTCGCGGGCCGCCTGGGCCTCGTCCAGGGCCGACTGCAGGTGCAGCACGCTCGGCGCGGTCGCCGAGCCGCCCCACCCGCCGTGCGCGCCGAGCAGGTCCCCGCTCTTCGTGACCGCCGTGACCTCGGGCGACGCCGCCACGAGAGCACGTGCCTGGGCCAGGTCCTCGACGACGACCACCCCGTCGAGCAGGAGCTCGACCGCCACGGCGACCGAGCGCGCGGGCGTCACCACCTGCGCGGCCCACGCGGCGCCGTCGGGCAGGCTCGTCGCGGCCACGCCGCTCCTCGCCGCCGACGCAGGGCCCGCTCCCCCGCCGACCACGAGGCTCGCCCGCCCCGCGTCCTCCTGCCGCAGGTGACGCAGCGCGTCGACCGCCGCCTCGAGGCTCTCGACCGCGACCGCGTCCGCGGCCGGGCCGAGCGCCGCCGCGATCGCGTCCTCGTACCCCGCGTCGATGCTCAGCAGCGCCGCCAACGACCCGAGCGCGGCCACCCCGTCAGCCGCCAGCAGCGCGCCCGCCCCGTCCTTGCGGACCAGGCTCATCTCGAGCGCCTCGACGCGTGCGCTCCACGTCGCCCGGTCACGGTCGGCGGTCTGCTCCTCGGCACGCAGCCCCGTGACCACGGCCGCGGTCCGCTCGACGGCGTCGGCCGCCTCCTCGTGCTCGGCGTCCAGGCCCTCCTCGCCCTCCTCGACGCCCACGACCTGCGTCTCGAGGGACGCGAACTCGAGGTTCGCCTGGTTCCCGCGTCGCTCGGTCTCCGCGAGGCTCTCCCGCAGACGCCCGATCTCGGCCTCGGTCGCCTCGACGCGGGACCGGCGCGCCGCGACCTGGCCGGCCAGCCGGGCAAGTCCCTCGCGGCGGTCCGCCGCACCGCGCAGCAGCGTCGCGAGCGCCCGCTCCGCCGTCTGCGCCTGCGCCTCGACCGCGGTCCGCTCGGCCACGGCCGACTCGAGCGTCGCCCGTGCGACGGCGACCTCCGACTCGAGCTCCTGCTCCGCGGCCCGCGCTCGCGCCGCCTGGGCGTCGAGGTCGTTCGGGTCCTGGCCTCGCTGGACGGTCTCCGGCCGCCCCAGCAGGCGCAGCCGCTCCGCCGCGAGCGTCCGGGTCCCACCCAGGCGCTCCTGGAGCGACGACAACCGGTACCAGACGTCGCTCGCCCGGGCCAGGGCCGGGGCCGCCGCCGCGGCCTGCGCCTCGAGCGTTCCCAGCGCCTCGCGTGCCGTGGCGAGCGATCGCTCGACCTCGGCCTGCCGCGCCCGCAGCGCCGACTCGTCCGCGATCTCCTGCTCGAGGGTCGCCGTGAGCTGCGCGAGGTCGTCCGCGAGCAGCCGCGCCCGCGCGTCGCGCAGGTCCCGCTGCACGACCTGCGCCTTGCGCGCGATCTGCGCCTGGCGTCCGAGCGGCCCGAGCTGACGCCGGATCTCCGCCGTCAGGTCCCCGAGCCGCGTGAGGTTCGCCTGCATCGCGTCGAGCTTGCGCAGCGCCTTCTCCTTGCGCTTGCGGTGCTTGAGGACCCCGGCGGCCTCCTCGATGAAGCCGCGTCGCTCCTCGGGCGTCGCACGCAGCACCGCGTCGAGCTGCCCCTGCCCCACGATCACGTGCATCTCTCGCCCGATGCCAGAGTCCGAGAGCAGCTCCTGGATGTCCAGCAGCCGGCACGACGAGCCGTTGATCGCGTACTCCGACCCGCCGTTGCGGAACAGCGTCCGAGAGATCGTCACCTCGGAGTAGTCGATCGGCAGCGCGCCGTCCGTGTTGTCGATCGTCAGCGACACCTCGGCGCGGCCGAGCGGCGGGCGCCCCGCCGTGCCCGCGAAGATGACGTCCTCCATCTTGCCGCCACGCAGGGACTTGGCGCCCTGCTCCCCCATGACCCAGGACAGGGCGTCGACCACGTTCGACTTGCCCGAACCGTTCGGCCCGACGACGCACGTCACCCCGGGCTCGAAGCGCAGGGTCGTCGCCGACGCGAACGACTTGAACCCGCGGAGGGTCAGGGTCTTGAGGTGCACGGGTCAGAGCCTAGTGCGGATCTGCGGGTGAAACGGGGAGGCGGTGGTGCTGAGGGCGAGGACGGGGGTGGGGCCGCGGTTCTTCCATCCGACCGCTCGTCCCTCGCGACCTCCCGCCAGGCCCGCCACGACCCGCGCCCCCACCCTCGTCCCTCCTCGCGCTCCACGCCGACGAAGACAGGCGCCCCCGTCCGTCGACGGGGGCGCCTGCGAGCGGTGCGAGGGGGCTCAGAGACCGGGGAACCAGAGCGCGATCTCGCGGGCCGCGGACTCCGGGGAGTCCGAGCCGTGGACCAGGTTCTGCTGGACCTTCAGGCCCCAGTCGCGACCCAGGTCACCACGGATGGTGCCGGGGGCGGCCGCGGTGGGGTCGGTCGTGCCGGCGAGCGAGCGGAAGCCCGGGATGACGCCCTGCCCCTCGGCCACGACCGCGAGGATCGGGCCGGAGAGCATGAAGTCGACGAGCGGGGCGAAGAACGGCTTGCCCTCGTGCTCGGCGTAGTGCGCCGCGAGGAGCTCGGGGGTGGCGTCCAGGAGCTGGACGGCGGCCAGGGTGTACCCCTTGGCCTCGACGCGGCGGAGGATCTCTCCCGACAGGCCGCGACGGACGCCGTCGGGCTTGACGAGGACGAGGGTGCGCTCGATGGTCTCGGAGAGCGCGTCGGCGACGACGGGGGCTGCAACATCAGTCATGCGCACGACCCTACCGGGCGTCCTCACATGTTCGGTGCGGTCTCCGGGTGCTCGGCGTCGTAGGCCGCACGCTCGCGGTCGATCCGTCCGCCGAGCCGCAGCGACACGATCCACAGGACCACGAAGATGCCCCCGACAAGGAACATCAGCGGCACCGCGAAGCCGCACGCGATCACGGGGAGCTGCACGACCGAGCCCGCGACGTACCCGCCCGGCCCGCCGACCATGCGGCTGAGGAGGATCAGCACGACCATGAGCGTCCCGCCCACGATCCAGATCGCCGGGCCCGAGGGCACCTGCATCCGGTCCGGCCACGCGTAGGGCACGGTCCGCAGGCCGTACGCGACGAGGGTCGCGAACAGCACGAGGAAGGCCTCCAGCAGCAGCGTCGTCGACGTGAACTGGACCTTCGCGGACTTCTTGGCCTTGATGCGGGGCGGGGCCGCCGCGTCCTCGCCCGAGGGGGCGGAGGATGCGGCGGGCCGGGCCTGCTCTGCCGGCTTGTCGGCCGGTTCGATGCTGGAGCTCACGCGCTTCAGTTTACCGGGGCGCCCTGCCGGTCGGGGGCGCCCGTCGGGTCGTCTCCCGGCGGGATGCTCGCCCCGTCCGGCCCGACGGCGTCACGCACCGGGGCGTCCTGCGCCTCGTCGGCGGGCCCGCCCTTCGGGTCCGCGATCGCCTCGCCACGAGCGACCATGCCGGCCTCGCCCGAGAGCTTGACCTCCTTGAGGAACAGCGCGAGCACGAAGCCCACGACGACGAGCGGGACCAGGTACCAGAACGCCGGGGCGAGAGCGTTCGTGAACGCGTCGATGACGCCCGTCTTGACCGGCTCCGGGAGCGCCTGGACGGCGGCGGGGGTCAGGCTCGAGGCCTCTCCCCCGCCCGTGGCCGCACCACCGGGGATGACGTCGGCGAGGTTCGCCGACAGCCGGGTCGTGAAGATCGTGCTGAACAGGGCCGTACCGACGGCCGCGCCGATCTCGCGGAAGAAGTTGTTCGCGCTCGTCGCGGTCCCGATCTCGTGGGGGTCCACGGAGTTCTGGACGGCCAGCACGATCGTCTGCATGACCAGCCCCATACCGGCACCCATGACGAAGATCATGGCGCCGAACAGCACCATGGACATGTCACCCGTGATGGTGGTGAGCCAGATGATGCCCGCGGTCGTGATGGCGAGCCCGGCGACGGGGTAGATCTTGTAGCGCCCGGTCTTGGTGATCGCGAAACCTGAACCGATCGCGGTGATCATGACACCGACCATCATGGGCAGCATGAGGAAGCCGGACTCGGTCACTCCGGCGCCGGTCGACATCTGCAGGAACGTCGGCAGGAACGCGAGCGCGGAGAACATGCCCATCCCGAGCACGAGGCCGATGAGGGTCGCGATCGTGAACGTGCGGTTCTTGAACAGGTGCAGCGGGAGCAGCGGCTCCTGCGCGCGGTTCTCGACCACGACGAACAGCGCGATCGACGCGAGCGTCGCGGCGACCATGCCCAGGAGCTTGGGGTCGGACCAGTCGTAGCCCGTGCTCGTGGTGAGCGACTCCCAGCTCGTGAGCAGGACGATCCCGGACGTACCGACGACGAGGAAGAAGATGCCGGCGACGTCGATCTTGCGCCCCGAACGGTGGCTCGGGAGCTTGAGCGTGAACCAAGCGACGAGGAACGCCGCGATGCCGATCGGGACGTTGATCCAGAAGGCCCAGCGCCAGCCGGGTCCCTCGGTGAACCATCCACCCAGGAGCGGGCCGATGACGGCCGCGATGCCGAACAGGGCTCCCATGGGGCCCATGTACTTCCCGCGGTCCTTGGCGGGGACGATGTCGGCGATGATCGCCTGCGACAGGATCATGAGGCCACCGCCGCCCAGGCCCTGGACGGCGCGCCACGCGACGAGCTCCGGGAAGGTCTGCGCGAAGCCCGCGCCCGCGGACGCGACGGTGAACAGGCCGATCGCGACGAGGAACGGCCAACGACGACCCCACAGGTCACCGAACTTGCCGTAGAGCGGCATGACGATCGCGATGGCCAGGATGTAGGCCGTGATGACCCAGCCCTGGTGCTCGACCCCGTGCAGCTCACCGACGATGGTCGGCATCGCGGTGCCGACGATCGACTGGTCGAGCGATGACAGGAACATCGAGGCCATGAGCGCACCGAAGATCAGCCAGACGGTGCGCTGCGTCAGCACGATGAGCGGCTTGCCGCTCTCCGCGGGAGACGCGCCGGCCCCGGCCCGCGGGGCCGGCTTCGTGGAGCGGGAGGAGGACATGAGGTATCCGTTCAGGTCGGTGGACAGTCACCCGGCGGACGCGGACCGCGGGTGCGAAGGAGTGCGAGAGGGGTCGTGCGAGGTGCGCGCGCGTCAGCCCGGAGCGGACCCCGGGCAGACGAGCGCGCGGAGCTGGGCGACGACCGAGCCGAGGTGGTCGACCGGTTCGCCCGTGCGCCCGAGGCGCTCCCACTCGAGGGTCGTGGTGCGCAGGAGGCTCATCACGACCATGGCGAGAAGCTCGGGCTCGGGGACGAACGGGTGGTCGGCACGGCGGCGGTCGAACACGTCGATGAGGCCCGTGCGCAGGTTCTCGATCCACCACATGTGGCGGGCGAGGAGCCGGGGCTCGCGCTCGACGAGCGTGATCGCCCGGTGCACCCGGTCGAGGGACATGACCTGGTGGGCGAGCAGGTCGGTGACGAGCGCCTGGAGGTCGTCCAGCAGGTCCCCCGTGGGGCCGCCCGCGACGAAGGCGGCGACGGCGTCGGGGGACGGGGAGAAGTCCTCGACCCCGAGCACCGCGTCGTCCTTCGACGCGAAGTAGTTGAAGAAGGTCCGTGTCGAGACGCCGATCGAGGTGCAGACGTCCTCGACCGTGACCTCGTCCAGGCCCCGCTCGAGCACGAGGGTCTGGGCGGCGTCGATGAGCGCCTCGCGGCGCTCGCGCTTCTTGCGCTCACGCAGCCCGGTGGGGACCGCGGAGGGCTCGACAAGGTTCTGCACAGCCGAAACTTTACACGTCGTGCAACTTTGCAGGCAATGCAGTATTCGCGTGACGCCGGTCACGGACGGGGCGCTCCTGACCCACGACCGGGCGAGGGACGAACCGGGGCGTCAGACCTCGCCGAAGCCCCCCTCGACCGCGGCGAGGGCCGCGTCCCGGGCCTCGTTCGCCTGCGGACCCTCGGCCGCGATCACGAGCTCCCGTCCGCCGGTCGCACCCAGCTTCATCATCTCGAGCACGCTCGCGGCGTTGACACCGTTGATGGTGACCTTCGCGTCGTAGCCCGCGACGAGCCGAGCGAGGATCGCCGCCGGACGGGCGTGCAGGCCGAGCGGGTTGCGCAGGGTGACCGCCCGCGGGGCGCCCGGCGAGTCGTCCTCGATTCCCGCAGCGCCCGCGAGCTGGTCGGCCGGCCCGGCGGCCGGGACGAACTGCCCCCCGGCTCCGGGCGCGCTCTGTGCGAACGTGCTCCCAGCGGCCTCGGCCGAGGCGAGCACCTCGGCGAGACTGCCTCCGCCGTGCGCCGTCACGGCCGCGGCGACGGCCCCCTCGACGAACGGGGCGTCCGCGAGGACGACCCGACCGTCGAGAGTTTCGTCGAGCTCGATGACCGACTCGATCGTCATGACCGCCGACCCCAGGTCGGCGAGCACCACGACCCCCTCGGTCCCCACGAGGCCTTCACCGACCGCGGTCGACACCACGTCGTAGCTCGTGCCCAGGCTGCCGTCGTCCGTGCCGCCTGCGGGCAGGAGCAGCACGCCGGGAGCCATCTGGGCCGCGAGCTCGGCGGCTCCCTGTGCGAGACGGGCCGAGTGGGACACGAGCACCAGGGCGATCCGTGCGCGATCGCCGACCTGTGGGGTAGTCATCGGGCAATCATTCACCGGGAGCGGTGGCCGCCGCGACCGCAGCCCGCAGGATCACGACGGTCGACGTCGCACCCGGGTCCTGGTGCCCGATGCTGCGTTCGCCCAGGTAGCTCGCGCGCCCCTTGGTCGCGAGCAGGGGGACCGTCGCGAGAGCCCCCGCCTCGGCTGCGGCGAGCGCCGCCTCGAGGACGCCGACGGGATCCGCTCCCGAGTCCGCGGCGGCGACCGCGGCGTCGACCGCGGGCTGCCAGGCGTCGACCATGGTCTTCTCCCCGGGCGCGGCCTTGCCGCGCGCCGTGATGCCTTCGAGCGCCCCCTCGAGCAGGGCGACGACGGCCGAGGAGTCGAGCTCCGCCAGCCCCGTGACCTTGGCCGCGCGCAGGAAGGCGGTGCCGTAGAGCGGCCCCGACGCGCCGCCGACCGAGGACATGAGCGTCGTCGCCACGAGCTTGAGCACGTCACCGATCTGCGCCGGCTCGGCCTCCAGCCCGTCGAGCTTGGCGACGACCGCCTGGAACCCCCGGTTCAGGTTCTCGCCGTGGTCGCCGTCGCCGATCTGACGGTCCAGCTCGGTGAGCTCGTCCCGCGCCGACACGATCATCGCCGCAGCGTCCCTCATCCAGCGCACAGCCCACGCAACGTCCAGCGTCATCAATCGCCCTTTCCCTACTGGCCCGGGGCGGTTCGCGAGAATCGCCCCGGGGCGCCGTCCCCCGGCTCTCGGGGGTCGGCCGGAGTCACCACCGCAGAGCGGCGGTGTGCACGGGCGCGTCCCAGAGCGCGGTCAGCTCGTCGTCCAGCCGGAGCACGGTGACCGAGGCCCCCTGCATCTCCAGCGAGGTGACGTAGTTGCCCACGAGCGAGCGGGTGACCGCCACGCCGCGCGCCTCGAGCAGCCTCCTCGCCTGACGATAGACGACGTAGAGCTCGGACTGGGGCGTACCACCCATACCGTTAACGAACAGCAACACTCTCTCGCCGCCCTCGAGCCGCAGGTCCTCCGCCACGGCGTCGACGAGCATGCCCGTGATCTCGTCCGCGGAGGCCAGAGGGATGCGGTGCCTGCCCGGTTCACCGTGGATCCCGATCCCGATCTCGATCTCGTCGTCACCGAGGTCGAAGCTGGGCTTGCCCACGTGCGGCACGGTGCAGGCGCTCAGCGCGACCCCCATGGACCGGACGTTCGCGACGACCCGGCCGGCGATCTCGGTGACCTTGCCCAGGTCGTCACCGCGGTCCGCGGCGGCCCCGGCGATCTTCTCGACCGCGACGGTGCCGGCCACCCCGCGCCGCCCGGCCGTGTAGAGCGAGTCCTCGACGGCGACGTCGTCGTTGACGAGGATGCTCGCTGCCTGCGTTCCCTCGGCCTCGACGAGCTCGAGCGCGGTCTCGAAGTTGAGCACGTCGCCCGTGTAGTTCTTGACGATCGCGAGCACGCCCGCCCCCGAGTCCGCCCCCAAGATCGCGGGCACGATCTGGTCCGGCGTGGGCGAGGTGAACACCGCGCCGGGCACGGCGGCGTCGAGCATCCCGGCGCCCACGAAGCCCGCGTGCAGGGGTTCGTGCCCTGCGCCGCCCCCGCTGACGAGGCCGACCTTGCCGGGCACCGCACCACCCGCGCGCGAGACGTACAGCGGCGCGCGGTGGACCTCGACCAGGTCGGCGTGAGCCAGCTCGAACCCGTCGAGCGACTCCGTGACCGCGTCCTGCGGGTCGTTGAGCAGCTTCTTCATGGCGCATCCCTTCGTCGGACTGCTGCGGCACCGGGCGGCCGCGTGCACTGCTCGCGCACCGGTGACGCGTGCCCCCGGTGCCCGTCCCCCCATCAAACACCTCCGCGCGGCGCCCGGCACGCAGGGCGGGGCGTCCCGTGGTCCGGGTGCCTCCGGTCTCCCGACGACGCCGGGCGCCCCGCGCTCGAGGGGCGCCCTGCGCGGTGGTCGTGCAGCAGACCTCAGCCGCGCCCGAGCAGGATCCGCACGTCGGCCGCGGTGATCACGGACCCGGTCACGAGGACCCCTGTCCCGACGCCCACGCCGACCGAGTCGTCGCGCTCGGCCAGGTCGACCGCGATCGCGAGCGCCTCGTCGAGGCGCTCCGCGGTGTGGACGCGGTCCTCGCCGAAGACGTCGATCGCGATCTCGGCGAGGTCGGTCGGGTCGGCCGACCGTTCGGCCGAGTTGCGCGTGACGACGATCTCGGCGAGGACGGGCTCGAGCACCGAGAGGATCTGCTCGGAGTCCTTGTCCCCCATGATCGCGACGACCCCGATGAGGCGCTCGAACTCGAACGCCTCGTCGACGGCCGCGACGAGCGCCTCGGCCCCTGCAGGGTTGTGGGCCGCGTCGACGATCACGGTCGGGCTCGACCGCAGGACCTCGAGCCGACCGGGCGACGACACGTCGCCGAACGCGGCCTCGACGACCCCTCCGTCGAGCGCGCGGCCGCCCGAGAGCAGCGCCTCGGTCGCGGACAGCGCGAGCAGGGCGTTGTGCGCCTGGTGCTCGCCGATCATGGGCAGGAAGATCTGTGTGTACAGACCCGCCGGGGTGCGCAGGTCGACGACCTGTCCCCCGACCGCCGGTGTCCGTCCCGCGACCGCGATGTCCTGCCCCTCGCGCAGGACGCGGGCGTCCTTGGCGGCGGCCCTCTCGATCACGATGGCCTCGGCCACGTCGCTCTGCTCGGCGAGCACGACGACCGCGCCCTCCTTGACGATCCCGGCCTTCTCGGTCGCGATCTCCTCGATCGTGTGGCCGAGCCAGCGCGTGTGGTCGATCGAGATGGGGGTCACGATCGCGACGTCGCCGTCCACGACGTTGGTCGAGTCCCAGCTGCCACCCATGCCCACCTCGACGATCGCGACGTCCACGGGGGCGTCGGCGAACGCGGCGAAGGCCATGACCGTGAGCACCTCGAAGAAGCTCAGCCGCGGCCCGCCGGCCTCCTGCGACTCCCGGTCGACCACGCCGACGTAGGGCGCGACGTCCTCCCAGATCTCGACGAAGCGCGCGGGGCTCACGGGCTCGCCGTCGATCGCGATGCGCTCGGTGACGGACGTCAGGTGCGGGCTCGTGAAGCGCCCGGTCCGCAGGCCGTGCTCGCGCACGAGCCGCTCGACCATGCGCGAGGTCGAGGTCTTGCCGTTGGTCCCCGTGATGTGGACGGTCCGGTACGCCTTCTGGGGGTCGCCCAGGAGCTCGAGGACCCGCTGCACGCGGTCGAGCGTCGGGTCGATGTCGTGCTCGGGGGCCCGGTCCATGATGTGCGCGTACACCGTGGCCAGGTCCTCGAGCGCGGCGGTCTCCTCGGCGGTGCGCTGGTGCGCGGCGCCGCCCGGGCGCCGGGCGTCCTTGTCGCCGGGGCGCTCGCCGGCACCCCGGCCCACGCGGAGGCCGCTCATGCCTGCGCCCCGTCGGTCTGGTCGGACGAAGCGGTGGGCGACGCCTTGGCGACGAGCACGCTGCGCTCGTCGGTCGGCGACAGGTCGATCGTGACGCTCACGGCGAGGGTCTCGCCCGCGATGAGCTCGCGGTGGTCCTCGACCGCGCCCTGCCAGGGGCCCGGCACCGAGAGCGACAGGTCGATCCGGTCGGAGACCTCGAGGCCGGCGGCCTTGCGGGCGTCCTGGACCTCGCGCACGACGTCGCGTGCGTACCCCTCGGCCAGGAGCGCGTCGTTCAGCTCGAGGTCGAGGACCACGAACCCGCCCGAGGGCAGCACGGCCGCCGCGATCGACGGCGCCGCCGGGTCGACCTCGTCGTGGCCCTGCTCGGCGAGCACGACGGTCGTCAGCTCGTACTCCGAGCCGAGCAGCGGCACGTCGCCGTCGGGCGTCTCGACGACGACGAAGCCGTCGTCGCCCACGCGCCACGAACCCGCCTTGGCGGCCTTGATGACCGCCTGGACACCGCGGCCCAGGCGCGGTCCGGCGGCCCGCGCGTTGACCGTGAGCTTCTGCGAGACGCCGAACTCGTCGGCCGCGCCCGACTCCAGGTCGAGGAAGCGCACCGTCTTGACGTTGAGCTCGCGAGCCAGGAGGTCGGCGTAGGGCGTGAGCGCGGCAGGGTCCTCGGTCACGACGGTCAGCGTGCTCAGCGGCTGACGCACGCGCAGCGAGTGCGCCTTGCGCAGCCCGAGCGAGAGGGACGCCACCGAACGGACCAGGTCCATCGAGGCGACGAGCTCGTCGTCGGCGACCAGGACGCCCGCGAGCGAGTCGGCGGGGGTCTCGGCCGTCTCCTGCGCCGTGACGCTCGGCCAGTCGGTCAGGTGCACGCTGCGCCCGCCCGTGAGCCCGCGCCAGACCTCCTCGGAGAGCAGGGGCGCGAGCGGCGCCATGACGCGCGTGAGGACCTCGAGGGCCGTCCACAGCGTGTCGAACGCGTCCGCGTCCTCGTCCCAGAAGCGGTCGCGCTGCGTGCGGACGTACCAGTTCGTCAGCACGTCGAGGTGCTCACGGACGCTCTCGCACGCGCCCGCGATGTCGTAGGCGTCGAGCTGGGTCGTCACGGCGTCGACCAGGTCGTGCGTGCGGGCCAGCAGGTAGCGGTCGAGGGCCGGGAGGTCCGCGACGCGCTCCGGTGCCACGCGCTGCGCGGTGTATCCCGCGCCGCCGTTCGCGTTGTTCGAGTAGAGCGTGAAGAAGTAGTACGTGCTCCACAGCGGCAGCAGCACCTGGCGCACCGAGTCGCGGATGCCCTCCTCGGTGACGATGAGGTTCCCGCCGCGCAGGATGGGCGAGCTCATGAGGAACCAGCGCATCGCGTCGGAGCCGTCCCGGTCCAGGACCTCGGAGACGTCCGGGTAGTTGCGCAGCGACTTGCTCATCTTGCGCCCGTCCGAGCCGAGCACGATCCCGTGCGAGACGGCCGAACGGAACGCCGGGCGGTCGAACAGGGCCGTGGCCAGGACGTGCAGCGTGTAGAACCAGCCGCGGGTCTGGCCGATGTACTCGACGATGAAGTCGCCCGGGTAGTGGTGCTCGAACCAGTCCGCGTTCTCGAACGGGTAGTGCACCTGCGCGAACGGCATGGAGCCCGAGTCGAACCAGACGTCCAGGACGTCGGGGATGCGGCGCATGACGGACTTCCCGGTCGGGTCGTCCGGGTTGGGGCGCGTCAGGTCGTCGATGAACGGGCGGTGCAGGTCCGTGACGGGCACGCCGAAGTCGGCCTCGAGCTCGGCGATCGAGCCGTAGACGTCGATGCGCGGGTAGTTCGCGTCGTCCGAGACCCACACGGGGATGGGCGTGCCCCAGTAGCGGTTGCGCGAGATGGACCAGTCGCGAGCACCCGCGAGCCACTTGCCGAACTGGCCGTCACGGATGTGCTCGGGCGTCCAGGTGATGTCCTGGTTGAGCTCGACCATGCGGTCGCGGAACTCGGTCACGCGCACGAACCAGCTCGAGACCGCCTTGTAGATCAGGGGGTTCCGGCAGCGCCAGCAGTGCGGGTAGGAGTGCTGGTAGGTCTCGTGGCGCAGCACGACGGCACGCGAGGCGACCGCGACGCGTGCGAGCGGGCCCGTGCCCTCCTTGAGGTCCTTGATGACCTTGGGGTTGGCGTCGAAGACCTGCTCGCCCGCGTAGTCCGGGACCGCGTTGGTGAAGCGCCCCCGCGCGTCGACGGGCACGACGGGCACGATGCCCGCGGCGTCGCACACGGCCATGTCGTCCTCACCGAAGGCCGGAGCCAGGTGGACCACACCGGTGCCGTCCTCGGTCGTCACGAAGTCGGCCACGAGCACCTGGTGCGCGTTCGGCCAGCCCTCGGCCGAACGGTCCGTGAAGTAGTCGAAGGCCGGCGTGTAGCGCAGCCCGGCGAGGTCGGCGCCCTTGACGGTCGCCAGGACCTCGGCGTCCTCCCCGAGCTCCTTGGTGTAGGCGCCCAGCCGGGCGGCCGCGAGCACGACCGTGTCACCGGCCACGGCCGAGCCGGCACCGGCGCGCACCACGACGTAGTCGACGTCCGGCCCGACGGCGACCGCCAGGTTCGAGGGCAGCGTCCAGGGGGTCGTGGTCCACACGAGGACGAGGGCACCGGCTGCGGCTGCGGCGACGCCGTCCGTGACGTCGGCGGAGAGCCGGAACCCGACCGTGAGCGCCGGGTCCTGGCGCGACTGGTACACGTCGTCGTCCATGCGCAGCTCGTGGTTCGACAGCGGCGTCTCGTCGCGCCAGCAGTACGGCAGCACACGGTAGCCCTCGTACGCGAGCCCCTTGTCGTACAGGCGCTTGAACGCCCAGATCACCGACTCCATGAAGGTGATGTCGAGCGTCTTGTAGTCGTTCGCGAAGTCGACCCAGCGCGCCTGGCGCGTCACGTACTCCTTCCACTCGTCCGTGTACTTGAGCACGGACTCGCGGCAGGCCTCGTTGAACGCGGCGATGCCCATGGCCTCGATCTGGGACTTGTCGGTGATGCCCAGCACGCGCTCGGCCTCGAGCTCGGCCGGCAGGCCGTGCGTGTCCCAGCCGAACCTGCGCTCGACGCGCTTGCCGCGCATCGTCATGTAGCGCGGCACGACGTCCTTGGCGTACCCGGTCAGGAGGTGGCCGTAGTGCGGCAGGCCGTTCGCGAACGGCGGGCCGTCGTAGAAGACGAACTCGTTGTCGCCGTCCTGGCCCGCCTCACGGTGCTCGATCGACGCTCGGAACGTGTCGTCCTTGGACCAGTACGACAGCACGCCACGCTCGAGCGCGGGCAGGTGAGGGCTGGCGGGGATCTGGTGGCCCTGACCGTCAGGGGCGGTGTCGTCGGTGCGGTGCAGAGGGTAGGCCATGGCTCAGTGGCTCCATCGTGAGTGGCAGGCGGTGGTCCGGGACGTGCTCGTGCGAGGACGACCACCCCTCCCTGGTTCCCGAGGGAGAAGGCGAGCCGCGGTACCACCCCGCTTGCCGTCGTCGGGCGCTGTGGGCACCCGAGCGGCGACCGCTCGACACGGCTGTGACGGGCCTACCCGTCCGGTTCTACTGGGGTCCCGCGCCGCGGGACCTGTTCTTCCGGAGGCTCACCGGTGATGGCCGGGTCGACGCCTGTGGCCCCATGATAACGCGCCGCCCCCCGCGAGCGCGCCGAGGCCGACGGCCACGCAGGGGCGCGGGCCCGGCGCCGCGAGGCGCCGGGCCCCCACCCCCGGTCAGGCGAGGCTCAGGCGCTCGCTCCGTTCGCCGTCGCCAGGAGCTGGTCGACCTGCTCGGGGCCGAAGGAGTCCCCCGCGATCATGCCGATGCGCCCGATCGGGAACGACCCCATCATCTTGGCCATGTCGACGCCCTCCGGCATGATCGACGCCGCGCCCTCCATGGCCGAGGCCATCTGCGCCATGGCCTGCTGCACGACCGGCCCCGCGACCGGGTGCGCGAACACCTCGGCGAGCGAGGACTCGCGCGTGAGCGGCATGACGAGCTGGTCCCCCGCGACCTCGACGGTCGTGGACGAGCGCACGTCGCGCGACGACGCGGCCACGTCCACCGTGTACTCGCCGCCCTCGACGACCCAGCGGTCGGCGCGGACGTGCCAGTATGCGAGGTCCGCCCGACGGACCGTGAGGACGACCTCGCGGCTCTCGCCCGGCTCGAGCGCGACGAGCGCGAACGCCTTGAGCTCTCGCTCGGGGCGCTGCACGGCCGTCGAGACGAGCCCGGTGTAGACCTGCACGACCTCGCGGCCGGCCCGGTCCCCCGTGTTCGTGACCACGACCCGCACCTCGACGTCGCCGTCGCCGGTCACGGCAGCCGTGGCCTCCCCGTACCCGAACGTCGTGTAGGACAGGCCGTGCCCGAACGGGAAGGTCACCTCGATCCGGCGCGCGTCGTACCAGCGGTAGCCCACGAACAGCCCCTCGCCGTAGCGGACGTGCCCGTCCTCCCCGGGGAAGTTGAGGAACGCCGGGGTGTCCTCGAGGCGCACCGGGATGGTCTCGGTGAGCTTGCCCGACGGGTTGACGTCGCCGTACAGCACGTCGGCGATCGCGCCGCCGCCGGCCTGTCCGAGCAGCCAGCCCTCGAGGATCGCCGAGACGTCGTCCGCGAACGGGAGCGCGACGACGCTGCCGTTGGACAGGACGACCACGGTGTCGGGGTTGACCTCGAGCACCGCGTCGAGGAGCTCGAGCTGCTCGACCGGCAGGTCGATGTGCTCGCGGTCGTAGCCCTCGGACTCGGCCGCGGGCGGCAGACCGAGGAAGACCACGGCGACGTCGTGCTCTGCCGCGAGGGCGACGGCCTCGGCCCGCAGCGCGGCCGCGTCCCCCGAGCCGTCGAGCGTGAAGCCCCGCGCCCGGGAGACGAGGTCCTCCCCGACCTTGACCGCGACCTCGCGGGCCACCGAGTCGATCCGGGTCGGGTTGATCATCGAGGACCCGGCCCCCTGGTACCGGGGCTGGTCGACGAAGGCCCCGATGAGGGCCACCGAGCGCTCGGCCCGGAGCGGGAGCAGGCCGCCGTCGTTCTTCAGCAGCACGATCGACCGGCCGGCCACCTCGCGCGCGAGCGCGTGGTGCGCGTCGACGTCGAGGGGGCCCTCCACGCGCGGCGTGCCCTGCCAGCGCGTCGCGAGGTGCGCGACCCGCGCGGCCGAGGCGTCCACGACGCTCTCGTCGAGCGAGCCGTCGCGCACCGCGGCCACGATCTGCGCGTCGGTCACGCCGCCCGACGACGGCATCTCCAGGTCCAGGCCGGCCGCGAGCGCCGAGACCCGGTCGTTGACGGCGCCCCAGTCCGAGACCACGAGCCCCGCGAAGCCCCACTCGTCGCGCAGCACGCGCGTGAGCAGGAACGGGTCCTCGGACGCGAAGACGCCGTTGACCCGGTTGTAGGAGCACATCACGGTGTACGGCTGGGCGTCCTCGACGACCCGCTGGAAGCCGCGCAGGTAGATCTCGCGCAGGGGGCGCGGGTCGACGTCGCTCGAAGCCCGCATCCGGTCGTGCTCCTGGTTGTTGGCCGCGAAGTGCTTGAGCGACGTGCCGACGCCCGTCGACTGCGTGCCACGCACCAGCGCGGCCGCCATGATCCCGGACACGATCGGGTCCTCCGAGAAGTACTCGAAGTTGCGGCCGCACAGCGGCGAGCGCTTGATGTTCACGCCCGGGCCGAGGATGACGGCGACGTCCTCGATCGAGGACTCGACGCCCAGCGCCTCACCCACGCGGTGCGCAAGGTCGGTGTCCCACGACGAGCCGAGTCCCACGGCAGGGGGGAAGCACGTCGCAGGGACGCTGTCGCCGATGCCGAGGTGGTCGGCACTGCCACGCTGCTTGCGCAGACCGTGCGGGCCGTCGGTGAGCATCACGGCGGGGATGCCGGCGCGCTCGACGCCCTTGGTCCACCAGAAGCTCGCGCCGCTGGTCAGCGACGCCTTCTCCTCGAGCGTCAGGCCGGCGACGGCGGTCGTGCCGTCCTCGATGGTGTCGGTCATGTCCTGTCCTTCTCTCTCGTTCGTCGTTCAGGCTGGGGAGGGCTGGTGGCGGGCGCCGAGGTGGCAGAACCACACGGGGCGCCCGTGGTCGCGCTGGAGCAGGGGCCAGAACGCCCACCACACGAGGAGCGCCCCGGCGACGCCCGCGACGAGCCCGAAGACGGTGTCGGAGAGCCAGTGCGCGTTGATGAGGGTCCGCTGCCACACCATTCCCAGCATGACCAGCCCACCGACGCACCACCAGAGCGTGCGGGCGGTGCGGCGTGCTGCCGGGATCAGGGCCGCGATGCCGACGACGAGCGCGCCCGCCATGACGGCGTGCCCCGAGGGGAACGAGCCGTGGTCCACCCGGAACAACGGTCCGAACAGGCCGAGCGTCTCGTCCACCGCGGGCCGCGGACGGTCGACAAGGTTCTTCATGCCCTGCGAGAGCAGCCCCGGTCCGACCAGGGTCACCGTGAGGAAGAAGAGCGCCGAGCGCCAGCGGCCGACGAACGCGAGGGCACCAGGGATCAGGACCATGCCCACGAGCGCCCCCGGGCCTTCGCCGAGGTGCTGGAAGAACATGGGGAGCGCTGACGGGTACAGGTCGCTGTCGGGCCCGACGCCGACGAGTCCGCGCCACCAGTCGTCGAGCGGCTGCGTGAGGGGCGTGGCGGAGTCCTGTGCGACGAGCATCCCCATGAGCGCGAAGGCCGTGACGAGCCCCAGGGACCACCACAGCATCGCCCTCGGGCGGTCGGGGTGGGGCACCCGGGCGTCCTCCCGCTGCGGCTGGACGACCTCGGCCGTCATCACCGCACCGCCTTGATGGGCCAGACCGCGCAGGCACCGAGGATGCTCAGGACGATCCCCACCGGGAACAGCGCGACGTAGCCCCCGAAGCTGAGGATGATCAGGCCCGCGAACGCGGGGGCGAGCGTCTGCGGCAGCGTGGCGGCGATGTTGACGACGCCGAGGTCCTTCGCGAACGACTTCGCCGACGGCAGCACCTCGCTCATGAGCGCCGTGTCGACGGCTTGGAACATCCCGAAGCCGAGGCCCGAGACGAACGTGAAGATGGCCCAGCCCACGAAGCTCGGCACGAACACGGGGATGAGGAGCGCCAGGCCGACGAGGGCCGAGGACAGGAAGACGAAGACCTTGCGGCGCTGGAACCGGTCGGACAGGGGTCCGGAGACGAGCGTCGCGACGAGCACACCGGCGAGGCTGACGAGGCTGAACAACGGCACGGCGGCGACTGCCCCGGCCTGCCCGAGCCCGATGTAGTCCTGCAGGATGAACAGCTGGTACCCGGTCACGGCGAAGTAGCCCGTGTACAGGAGCAGGCGACCGGTGAAGGCCCAGAAGAAGTCGGGGTGCTTGCGGGGGCTGACCCAGAAGGTGCGCAGGAACTCTCCGACGTCGAACGGCTCCTTGGCCAGGTCCTTGCTGGAGTGGTCGGGGTTGAAGACGACGAACAGGGTCAGCACGATGAGCGTGAAGCCTGCGAAGACGAGGTAGCCGAGCTGGATCGAGTCCGCGAACTGCGCACCGAGGATCGATCCGCCGAGGGCTCCGAGCATGAGCCCGAGCCCCGACAGCGCGGCGAACGTGCCGCGCAGGGCGCGCGGGACACGGTCCGGCATGATCGCGCTGAGCGGTCCCTGCGCGAAGTTGTAGGCGACCTGGACGATCACCCAGCCGACGACGATGCCCACGAGGCTGTTCGCGAAGCCCATGGCCAGCAGGCCCAGGCCGCCGACGAGGGCGCCCAGCACGAGCCACGGTGCGCGACGGCCGAACCGGCTGCGCGTGCGGTCCGAGATCTGGCCGGCGATCGGCTGGGCGAGCAGGGCGGCCAGCGCCCCGAACGTGCCGACGACCGCCAGGTTGCCGACCTTGTCGGCCTCACCGAGCGTCTGCACCTGGAGGGGCATCAGCAGTCCGCCCACGGCGCCCCAGATCATGAAGACCGAGAAGTTGGCGGGGACGATCCAGCCGAGCAGACGCTTGGGCGTGCCGGTGACGAGGGGCGGCGGATCGTCCTGGCCGGACGCCTCCTCGATGAACTCCTCGGCGGCGGCGAACGTGTCGACGGCGAGCGCCGGCGCGGGGGTGGGCGTCGGAGCCGAGGCCGGAGCGGTGGATGGGGAATCGGACGGCAGTGTCATGGCGGATCCTTCGTCGGACAGGCGCTCATCCTTGAGCGTCGCCAAAACAGTATGGCACTCGGTATTGAAGTGCAAGGGTCTCCGGTCTAGGGTCGACGCATGGCACAGCGAGGTTCATACGCGAAGGGCATCGCCAAGCGGGAGGAGATCCTCTCGACGGCGCTCGAGGTCATCGCCCGGGAGGGATACCGCGGGGCATCGGTCAAGGAGCTCGCGGACGCGGCCGGCCTCAGCCAGGCGGGCCTGCTGCACTACTTCGACAGCAAGGACGAGCTGTTCACCGCGATCCTGCGCAAGCGCGACGAGCTCGATCTGGAGACCTACCGCACGGAGTCCACGCTCGACCCGTTCCGGGTGTTCCTGCAGGTCGTGAGGCACAACGCCGAGGTCCCCGGGCTCGTCGAGCTGTACACGCGCCTCAACGCCGAGGCGAGCGACCACGAGCACCCGGCCCATGCCTTCTTCGCCGAGCGCCGGGCGGGGATGCAGGCGATGTTCGCGGGGCTCGTCGAGGAGGGCAAGCTCGCCGGGCGGTATCCCACCGACGTCGACACCGCCTCGCTGGGTCTCGTCATCACCGCCGTCGCCGACGGCCTGCAGACCCTCTGGCTGCAGGACCCCACCATCGACATGGCCTCCGAGATCGAGCGGCTGCTCGTGTCCCTCGGGGTCTTCCCCTCCGAACGGAGCACCACCGCATGAGCACCCCCGTGACCGACGCCGAGGCGATCGACCCCACCCTGGACGGCCCCGTCGTCACGATCGACGCCGGCCAGGTCCGCGGCGTCTGGCGCGAGTCCTCCGCAGCGTTCCTCGGCATCCCGTTCGCCGAAGCCCCCGTCGGCGCCCTGCGCTTCGAGGCTCCGGTGCCGGTCGCCCCCTGGGACGGCGTGCGGGACGCCACCGAGCTCGGCGCGACCCCGCAGCGCAAGCAGCTCGCCGAGATCACGCTGATCCCGGAACCGTCGATCCCCGGCGACTCGACGCTCAACGTCAACGTGTACACGCCCGCCCCCGGGGCACCCGACGCCGGCCTGCCGGTGCTCGTCTACATCCACGGCGGCGGGTACACGGCCGGCTCCCCGGCGAGCCCCTGGTACGACGGGCGCGCGTTCAACCGCGACGGCGTCGTGACCGTGTCGGTCTCCTACCGGCTCGGCTTCGACGGGTTCGGGCGCATCGAGGGCGCGCCGTCCAACCGCGGGGTGCGGGACTGGCTGCTGGCGCTCGACTGGGTCCAGCGCAACGTCGCGGCGTTCGGCGGCGACCCCTCGCGCGTCACGCTCGCCGGGCAGTCCGCCGGGGGCGGCGCCGTGCTGACGCTGCTGGGCATGCCCTCCGCGCAGCACCTCTTCCGGTCGGCGTGGTGCCTCTCGGGCGCCGTGGGGGACGTGACCGAGGCACGCGCCAAGACCTTCGCCGACACGCTCGCCCGCCTCGCCGGGGTCGAGGCCACGCGCGACGGCTTCGCGTCGCTGCCCGAGCCCCGCGTCCTCGAGCTGCAGGACGAGGCCTCCAACCCCGACGGCCTCGACCCGATGGCGGGCGTGGCGGCGATGCTCCGGGACGGTCTGCCGTGGGGACCGATGATCGACGGAGACCTGATCACCCGGCCGACGCTCGAGTCGCTGCGCACCGGGGTCGGCGGCGACAAGCCGCTCGTGCTCGGCGCGACCGACGACGAGTTCACGATGGCGACCGACGCCGCGAAGAACAAGCTGCGCTTCCTGCCCGCGTCGATCGTCCTCGGCAAGCTCCTCACCGACCGCTCGCGCCGCAAGGCCTACCTCGCCGCGAACAAGGCCCAGCGACGCAAGGGCACCGCAGCGGTGCTCGGCCGGTTCATGACCGACAGCATGTTCCGGGCGCCGATCGTCCGGATCGCCGAGGCACGCGCCGCCCACCCCACCTGGGTGTACCGCTTCTCGTGGGCGTCCCCGACGCTCGGCTGGGCCGCGCACTGCCTCGACGTCCCGTTCTGGTTCGACTGCCTCGACGCCGAGAAGGTCGACCTCATCGCGGGCGACAACCCGCCCCAGGACCTGGCGGACGAGCTCCACGGCGCGGCCGTCGCGCTCGTCCACGAGGGTGCTCCCGGGTGGCGCGCCTGGTCCGACGCCCCGGGTGCGACGCGCGTGTTCGGCGGGGACATGCCGACCCCCTCCGTCCTGCCCGACGGCTACGCCGAGGTCCGCGCCCTGGTCTGAGCCCCCGCCCCCGGGTCGGTTGCTGGACCCGGGTACCGGACCGGTCCCGCACGGGCCGGGGGCGGGCCGCCAGGTTTTCGGGGGGACTCCCCCCCTGTCGCCGGGATCGTGCGGGACGGGACGCTGGAGCAGGAGGGCGACGGCACGCTCGCCCGTCCTCCTGCCCCGCACCCCGACCCGAGAACGAGGCGACGATGCCCACTCCTTCCGAGGCGGCGGCCTCGCCCGGCGCCGCCACAGCGCCCGGCCGCACGAGCACCTCCCGTCCCGACCGCCCCTCGGGGCCGGCCGGCCACGCTCGACCGGCCGACCCCGAGCGACCGACCGGACGCACCCGTCGCTTCCGGCCGGGCCTCGTCTGGGTCGCGCTCAGCTCGATCGCCATGGCCGCGATCCTGCTCACCTCCTACACGGGCGCGACGCTCGACGAGCTCGCCCAGGACGACACCGGCCTCGCCTCGACGTTCGCGAACCGCTCGCCGGCGATCCAGCTCGCGTTCTACCTGCACGTCGCGTTCGCCGGGCTCGCGCTGCTGGTGGGACCGCTGCAGTTCGTCTCCCGCTGGCGCCGCCGTGCCCCGCGCGTGCACCGCGTGCTGGGCAGGGTGTACCTGGTCGGGGTCGGGGTGGGCTCGCTCACGGGCTTCGTCATCTCGACCGCGAGCTCGGTCGCCTTCCTCGGGTTCTTCGGGTTCGGGACGCTCGCGGTCCTGTGGGCGTGGACGGGCTGGAAGGCGTACCGCGCGATCCGTGCGGGGCGCGTCGCCGAGCACCAGGCGTGGATGATCCGCTGCTTCGCCCTGACCTACGCCGCCGTGACGCTGCGCCTGTGGGTCGGGGTCCTCGTGGCCGTCCAGACGCCGTTCGCCGGCCCTGACGCCGACCCGGGAACGCTGTTCGAGACCGCGTACGCCCCCGTCGCGTTCCTGTGCTGGCTGCCGAACGTCGTGATCGCGGAGTGGCTGATCGCCCGGCGGAACCTGCCCGGGCTGCGCATGACCTCACCCGTCGCGGTGCGCGCCGCGACATGAGCCCGCGCCGCGAGGGCCCGGGGCGACGCGAGACACCGCTGCGAGAGGCCGCCGCGTCAGCGCCCGGTCGCCGACCGACCGAGCGGGGCCTCGCCGCGCCGCGCCCGGTAGGTGTCGATGTCGCGTGCGACGAGCCACTCGATGGTGAGCGCGCTGCCCGGGCCGGGCTGCGCCGTCGGGCCGGGGGACGTCGACGGCGCGCCGCCGTGCGAGGCCGCGGCGAACCACGGGTCGTGGGCGACCAGGTGGCCGAGGGGGTCGACGTCTCCGGTCACGGCGAACGGGTGGGAGATCAGAGCGAGGTTCATGGGAGGTCCTGGAGTCGAGGCGGGTGCTCACGAGGGCAGACCGACCAGTACCGGAGAACTGATCGGTGACCATCACGCCCTCTCTTCAGAGGGAGGGGCGTGGCACTGCTCGCTGACACCAGGTCGCGCGCTGCTGGAGCGTCAGCGAGCCCTCAACAACAGCTCGACGCACGGACCGCCCAGGGGCGCACCGGGAGCACGCAGGTGCTCAGGGGGTGCGCGGCGGGGATCACGAGCGTCATCATGCCAGGCCGTGCCCACGCCGACAAGCACGTCCCAGCCTGGGCGGGATCACCTGTCGGTCCGGGTCACGAGCGGGCCGCGAGCCAGCAGCGTCGTGGACGACTGCGCGACGGGACGCAGCACGAGCGTGTCGATCGCGACGTGCTGGGGCCGGGTCACGACGAACGTCACGACGTCGGCCACGTCGTCGGCGGTCAGCGGCGCCTCGACGCCGTCGTAGACCGCGTCGGCCCGGGCCTGGTCGCCGTCGAACCGGGTCAGGGAGAACCCCTCGGTGCGGACCATGCCGGGCGCGACCTCCAGGACCCGGACGGGTTCGCCGTTGAGCTCGAGCCGCAGGGTCTCGGCGACCGCGGCCTGGGCGTGCTTGGTCGCGACGTAGCCGGACCCGCCGCTGTACGCGTCGTGCCCCGCGGTCGACGTCAGCACGAGGACCGTGCCGAAGCCCGCGCGACGGATCGCGGGCAGGAACGCCTTGGTCACGCGCACGGTGCCCAGCACGTTCGTCTCGAACATCGCGCGCCAGCGGTCCAGGTCGCTCGCGTCGATCGGGTCCGTGCCGCTCGCGAAGCCCGCGATGTTGAGCACCGCGTGGACCGGGCCGCGGGCCTCGGCCTCGCGCACGAGGTGCGCGACGTCGTCGTCGCTCGTGACGTCCCCGACCACGGGGTGCGCGCCCGTCTCGACCGCGAGGGCGTCGAGCAGGGCCGCGCGGCGCGCGAACGCGACGACGTCCCACCCCTGCGCACGCAGGCGGCGCACGGTCGCCGCACCGATGCCCGACGAGGCACCGGTGACCACGGCGCGCCGGGTCTGCACGGACGCGTCAGCAGCCGCGGACGAGGTTGTCGAAGGGGTGGGCACGGGCGTGGTCGGCGAGGTCGTCACGCCCCTACCTTGCCACGCCCGACGGCGCGGCCGGCGCCGACCCTGCGGCCTCTCGCATGCTGGACGGCCGCGCTCAGGCCACGGTCACGCCGATCGAGTAGAGGCCGCTCGACCCGTCGGGCGCGGGCGGGGCCTTGACGGACGTCTGGACGGCCCCGTCCGCGTCGGTCGCCCGCACCGCGAGGTCGTGGCGGCCCTTCTCGGGCGCCGCCCACCTCCAGGACCACTGCCGCCACGTGTCGGCCGAGATCGTCTCGGCGAGGTCAGCCTGCTCCCACTCCCCGTCGTCGACCCGCACCTCGACGCCCGCGATCCCCGTGTGCTGCGACCAGGCGACTCCTGCGACGACCACGTCCCCGTCGGCCCCCGGGGAGACCGACGCACCGGAGCGCGGCACGTCGATGCGGGACGACATCTTGATCGGTCCCCGCTGCGACCAGCCGCGCGTCGACCAGTACGCGACGTCGTCGGCGAAGCGTGTGACCTTGAGCTCGACGACCCACTTGGTCGCCGACACGTACCCGTACAGGCCCGGCACGACCATGCGCACGGGGAAGCCGTGCGCGAGCGGCAGCGGCTCGCCGTTCATGCCGACCGCGAGCAGTGACTCCCGGCCCGGGTCCGTCAGTACGTCGAGCGGCGTGCTCGCCGTCCAGCCGTCCGCGCTGCGCGAGAGGACCATGTCGGCGTCGGCGTGCGGCCGGGCGCGAGCGAGCAGGTCGCGCACCGGGTGGCCGAGCCACACCGCGTTGCCGACGAGGTCCCCGCCCACCTGGTTGGACACGCACGTCAGGGTCGTGGCGTGCTCCACGAGGGGTAGCGCGAGCAGCTCGTCGAACGAGATCTCGATCTCCTCCTCGACCAGCCCGACGACGCGCAGCCGCCAGTCGTCGGGGTTCACCTCGGGCACGCGCAGGGCCGTGTCGATGCGGTAGAACTCGTCGTTGGGCGTCACGTACGGGGTGAGGCCGGGCACGTCGAGGCTCGCGCCCGCAGGGACGACGACGACCGGGCCGACCGGCGCCGGGAGGCGGATCGCGTCCCGCACCGCGGTCAGGGCGCGCGAGCCCGCCGACAGCATGCGAGAGGCCCCGCCGACCACGAGCGCGGTCGCCGTGGTCAGGCCCGCGAAGACCAGGAAGGACCGGCGGTCGAGCGCCTCGCGCCGGCGCGCCGCGCTCAGCGGGGTCTCGGGCGCGGCCGGACCCGTCGGAGCCACGACCGGGCTGAGCGCCGAGCCTCGCCACGCCCGCAGCCGCGCCGCTCCCGTCCGCAGGAGCATGATGCCGACCCCGACCCCCACCACGGTCGGCAGCGCCCACAGGGGTGTCGCGTCGGGTCGCGTGACGGCGGCCAGGACGCCCACGGCGCCGACCACCACGAGCAGGGCCGTCCCCCACGGCGGCCGCCGCGTCTCGAGGATCCCCGCCGCGACGGCCGCGACCGCGAGCACGAGCACGATCCCGAGGAGCAGCACGGTCTTGTCCGCGGTCCCGAACGTCTCGACCGCGAAGTCCTTGAGCCACGGCGGCACCCGGTCGACCACCCCGGCCCCCACGACGAGCACGGGGCTCGACCCCGAACCCACGACGAGCGCGACGAGCTCGGCCACGGCGAAAGCCCCGAGCGCCGAGACGATCCCCAGCAGCGGCGCCCACAGGCGCGTCGGGTCGGTGCGTCCGCCCCGTCCCCGGGACGCGCGTCCGGACGTGCCGGGAGGGGCGGGCTCCGCCGTCGGGCTCATGTGCCCACTGTAGGACCGCCCGGCGCCTGCGCGTGGAGCACCGAGCGCTTCGCCGACCGCTGAACCGTCGCACCACGCGCCCGCCGACCTACTAGGCTGGGACACGGATCGCGAGCCGCGCTTGGCTCGCCGCAGCGGCCCGTGCTTGGACCGCGGATCCTCGTCGCGGATTGTGGCGCCCTACCCTCTCGCATCTCGCCGCGCCGCCGTGCCCCGCACCGGCCGGCGACCTCCCGACCTGGAGTGCCGTGCCCACGCTGCGCCCTGTCCGACCGTCCGTCCGTCCCGCCCGCCGCGCGCGCCGCGCAGGCCCGACGGCGGCGCTCGTCCTCGCCTCCTCGCTCGCCCTCGCAGGGTGCGCGGGCGGCCAGACCCTGGCGTCCGGCGAGCCGAGCGCGGCGCCCTCCGGGACCGCGGAGGCCTCGGCCACGACCTATCCCCTGACGCTCGACAACTGCGGGTTCGACGTCACGTTCGACGCCGCCCCGCACAAGGTCGTGACGATCAAGTCGAGCACGACCGAGATGATGCTCGCGCTCGGGCTGGGCGACCGGCTCGTGGGGACCGCGTTCCCCGACGGGCCCGTCGCCGAGCAGTGGGCCGACGCCGCGGCGGACCTCCCGGTCGTCGCGACGCCGCTCACCGACAAGGTCCCGGGCGCAGAGGCCGTGCTGACGCTCGCGCCGGACCTCGTGTACGCAGGATGGGAGTCGAACCTCACCGCCGAGGGCGCGGGCGACCGCACGACCCTCCAGCAGCTCGGCGTCCAGACCTACGTCTCCCCCTCGGCCTGCAAGGCCGAGGCGTACAAGCCCGACCCCCTGACGTTCGACGACGTGTTCGCCGAGATCACCGAGGCGGGAGAGATCTTCGACGTCGCCGGGACGGCGCAGGACCTCGTCGCGGCCCAGCGCGCCGAGCTCGACGCCGTGCAGGCGGACGACCGCGGGCTCACGGCCCTGTGGTACTCCTCGGGCTCGGACATCCCCTACGTCGGGGCCGGGATCGGCGCCCCGCAGATGATCATGGACGCCGTCGGGCTCGAGAACATCGCCGCCTCGGTCCAGGACACCTGGACGCCGTTCTCGTTCGAGGAGATCATCGCGGCCGACCCCGACGTGATCGTGCTCGTCGACTCGGCCTGGAACACGGCGCAGTCGAAGATCGACGCGCTCAAGACCAACCCCGCGACCGCCAACCTCACGGCCGTGCAGGGCGACCGTTTCCTGACCGTGCCGTTCCCCGCGACCGAGGCGGGCGTGCGCAACGTCGACGCCGTCAAGGACCTCGGCGCACAGCTCGCGGCGATCACGGTCCCCTGAGGAGTCCCGAACCGGTGAGAAGCCTCGTGCCCACGACAAGCGCCGACCCGTCGGGAGCGCGTGCCATTGTGCACCGCCCTGCGCGCCGCTCCCCCGGGGCCCGGCAAGCCACCCCGTGGTGGCTCGCCGGGGCGTCGATCGCGCTCGTCGTGAGCATCGTGGTCGCCGTGACGATCGGCCCCGCCGACCTCACGTGGGGCGACGTGTGGCGCTCGGTCGCGACGCACGTCGGGCTCGGCGGGCTGCTCGGTCTCGAACCGCTCCCGCTGCTCCAGGACGGCATGGTGTGGCAGCTGCGCCTGCCGCGCGTCCTGACCGCAGCGGCCGTGGGGGCCGGTCTCGCGATCTGCGGCGGCGTCATGCAGTCCCTCACACGCAACCCGCTCGCCGACCCGTACCTGCTGGGACTCTCGTCGGGCGCGTCGCTCGGCGCGGTCCTCGTCCTGGTCCTCGGCGTGAGCGTCCTGCTGCCCGTCGCGGCGTTCGGCGGTGCGGTCCTGGCCCTGGTCGCTGCCCTCGCGCTCGCGGGCTCGCTCGGGGCCATCACCCCGACCCGCACCGTCCTCGCCGGCCTCGCGGTGAGCCAGCTCGCGGCCGCGGCGACGTCGTTCGTCATCTTCTGGTCCGCGACCGGCGACTCCTACCGCGAGATCCTGTCGTGGCTCATGGGCTCGGTCGCGGGCGCCACGTGGACGTCCGTGGCGATCGCGGGCGGGGCCGTGCTGGTCCTCGGGACGCTGCTCGCCTCGACCGGGTCGGTGCTCGACGCGTTCACGTTCGGCGACACCGCGGCCGCAGGCCTCGGCATCGCCGTGAACCGGACGCGCTGGCTGCTGCTCGTGGGGGTCGCGCTGCTCACGGGAGCCCTCGTGTCGGTGTCCGGGGCGATCGGGTTCGTCGGGCTGATCCTGCCGCACGCCGTCCGGCTGCTCACCGGGGCTCGCCACCGCGTCCTGCTGCCCCTCGCGGCGTTGCTCGGCGGCTCGTTCCTCGTGTGGGCGGACACGCTCGCTCGCACGATCTTCGCCCCGCGCGAGCTGCCCGTGGGCATCCTGACGGCCGCGATCGGCGCGCCCGTCTTCGCGGTCATCCTGTGGCGAGGGAGGCGGGCGCTGTGACCTCTGGGGCTCCGGGCGCGGACGGCGCTCGTGGACTGGACGCCTCGCGCGTCTCCTGGTCGGCCGGGTCGCGGCTCATCCTCGACGGGGTCGACGTGACCGCCCCGCCGGGGGCCGTCAGCGGGCTGCTGGGGCCGAACGGGTCCGGGAAGTCGACGCTGCTGCGGGCGATCGCGGCCACGCAGGTCCCCGACGCGGGCGAGGTCCGTTTCGACGGCGAGGACCTCCTGGGCATGCCGCGCCGACGCCGGGCTCGCCGCCTCGCGCTCGTCGAGCAGGACGCGTCGACCGACCTGCCGATCTCGGTGCTCGACGCCGTGCTGCTCGGCCGCATCCCCCACCGCTCGCTCCTCGCGGGCGACACCGAGGCCGACCGGGCGGTGGCGCGCGAGGCACTGGTCCGCGCGGGCGTCGGCGACCTCGCCGACCGGTCGCTCGCGACGCTGTCCGGAGGCGAGCGCCAGCGCGTGCACATGGCCCGCGCGCTCGCCCAGGACCCGGCGCTTCTGCTGCTCGACGAACCCACCAACCATCTCGACATCGCGGCGCAGCTCGCGGCCATGACGGTGCTGCGCAAGCTCGCGGCGGACGGCGTCACGGTCCTGGCGGCTCTGCACGACCTCAACCTCGCGGCCGCCACGTGCGACCACGTGGTGGTGCTCGCGGAGGGGCGTGTCGTCGCGGCCGGCGCGGTGCGGGACGTGCTGGTACCCGCGGTGATCGAGCCGGTGTACGGCGTCCGCTGCGACGTCCTGACCCACCCGCGCACGGGCCGCCCGGTCCTGGTCTTCGGCGACTGACCCCGCCGTGCCCCCCGGGGGCCCCCGGGGGCCGAGAACGGGGTTGAGGTCGTTCTCGTACTCAGAACGACCTCAACCCCGTTCTCGGCACCCTGCTAGCGCCCGGCGGGGCCCAGGCGCGGCCACTCGATCGCGGGGCAGCGGTCCATGACCATGTCCAGGCCGGCCTCGCGCACGCGGTCGAACGCGTACGCGTCGACCACGCCGAGCTGGAACCAGACGGCCTGGGCGCCGACCTGCACGGCCTGGTCCGCGACGTCGCCCGCGAGGTCGGAGCGCACGAACACGTCCACGACGTCGACCGGGAACGGGATGTCGGCGAGCGAGGCGTACCCCTGCTCACCGTGCACCGTCTCGGCCGCCGGGTGGACGGGCACGATCCGCTTGCCCTGACGCTGGAGCAGCTGCGCCACCCCGTACGCGGCGCGGGCCGAGTTGTTCGACAGGCCCACCACGGCCCAGGTCTCGGTGTCCGCGAGGACCTTGCGGATCGTGGCGTCGTCGCCCCAGCTCTGTTCGCTCATACCGGGGCGAACCTCGGCACGGGAGCGGCTATTCCTGCTCGTCCCCCGGCGCGACTGGAACAGGACCCGGCCCGACGGCGCCGCTCACCCCACGAGGTGCGTCACCAGTCCCAGGGTCAGGAGCAGCGCGGCCGCCGCGCACGCACCCGTCCGCACGTGGTTCCAGGCGACCCAACGCCCGAGGAATTGCGCCCAGACCCGGTCGCGCTCCGCCGTCGGGCTCGCGGGACGCACCGCCACCCGACCCGACCCTCCACCGGAGGGTGAGGCTTCACCCGGCCGTGGACCCGCGGTCGAGGCCGCTGCGTCGGCGGCCTCGAGGCGGTCGTTGAGCGGGACGTTCACTGCAGCGGTCACGCCGATCCCGCCCACGAGGTAGACCACGGCACCCGCGAGGACGAGGGGCATGCCTGCGTCCCCCAGCCGGGTCGCGGCGACGACGCCCAGCACAGCCACGAGCCCGGTCGTGACGAGGAGGAGCGCACCGAAGGGCACCTTGGTCGCGTGCCGGTTGATCGAGGCCATCGCAGCCGCTCCCACTTCCGGAGCGACCGACCGCAGGCCCGCCATGACGAAGGTCGAGAACGCGAAGAGCACTCCCCCGACCAGCGCGCAGCCGACGGCCGCGCCGACCACGGCCCACCCGAGGGCGCCGAGCGCGTCCATCAGTGCACCCCGGGCAGCGGGGCCCAGGCGTCGGTCTGCGCCCACGCCGCGGCCTCGCGCCGCGCGAACTCGGTGAAGTCCCGCGGCTCGCGCCCCAGGACCTCGTGGACCCCGTGGGCCAGAGAGGCGTTGCGCCCGTCCAGGATCTCGGTGAAGAGGTAGCCCATGAGGTCGACGATGTCGGCCGGGAGTCCCGCAGCGGTCAGACCACCCGCGAACTCGTCACCGGTGATGGTCTGCAGCCGGACGTCACGCCCGCTCACCGCCCCGATCTCTGCGAGCGCCGCACCGAAGGTCAGCAGGCGTGGCCCGGTGAGCTCGTAGGTTCGCCCCTCGTGCCCTTCCTGGGTGAGCGCGGCGACGGCGACCTCGGCGACGTCCTCCAGGTCGACGAACGGCTCGACGGCGTCGGAGACGGGCAGCAGGGCGACGCCGTCGAGCACGGGGTCCAGCAGGAAGCCCTCGGTGAAGTTCTGGTCGAACCAGGCGCAGCGCAGGACGGTGCCGGACGGGAAGGCGTCGGCGACGAGCTGTTCGGCACGCTCCGCCTCGGGTTCGCCGCGCCCCGAGAGGAGCACGAGTCGGCGTACGCCCTGGCTGCGCGCGACGCGGGCGAACTCCGCGACGGTCTCGGGGATGCCGGGGGCGGCGAGGTCGGGGGCGACGGCCACGTAGGCGGCGTCGGCTCCGGCGACTGCCGGCGCCCAGGTCGTGGGGTCGTCCCAGTCGTGGCGGATCTCTGTGCTGCGCGAGAGGGGACGGACGGGGATCCCCGCGGCGGCCAGGCGGGCTGCGACGCGGCGGCCCGTCTTTCCCGTCGCCCCGACGACGGCGACGAGGGGCTGGACGCCGTCGGCGGTCGGTCCGGCGAGGGAGGTTGTGGGGTGCTCGTGCGCGGTCATGGCGGTCTCCTGTGATCGATGGTCCGTGCTGTGGTTCGAGTCAACCGGCTCCGCGCGAGACGTTCCATGGTTGAAAGGATCGACGCCATGTCCGTTCGTCTTCCCTCGCGCGGCCAGGGCGCGTACGGTCGACGCATGGACGCTGTCGCCGGACTTCTCGACGGCCCCCGCGTGCGCGGCGCCTTCCTGCTGCGGTCGCTCCTGGCTCCGCCGTGGTCGATGCGGATCGAGGACGAGGCCCCGCTCACGCTCGTCCCCGTGGTGCGCGGACATGCGTGGATCGGGGTGGACGCCGGCCCCGGACCCAACGAGCCTCGGCTCGAGGCCCATCTCGGCGCGGGCGACGTCGCGCTCGTGCGCGGACCACGCCACTACACGGTCGCCGACTCCCCCGGGACGCCCCCGCAGATCGTGAGCGACGCCGTCGGCATCTGCCGGCCGGTCGACGGCGGGGCCTCCCCCCTGACCGGGCTCGGCGTCCGGACGTGGGGCAACCACCCCGACGGGCCGACCATCCTGCTGACCGGCACCTACCCTCTCGAGGGCGAGGTGGGGGGCCGGCTCCTGAGCGTGCTGCCCGCGCTGGTCGTGCTGCGCAGCGGGGAACTCGACGCCGACCTCGTCGCGCTGCTCGCCCGAGAGATGGCACACGACCGGCCCGGTCAAGAAGCCGTGCTCGACCGGCTGCTCGACGTCTTGCTCATCGGAGCACTGCGCGCCTGGCTCGACCGCGGCGAGGCGCCCGGTTGGTACCGCGCGGACGCCGACCCCGTGGTCGGGCACGCGCTACGGCTCATGCACCACGACCCGGCCCGGCCGTGGACCGTCGAGGCGCTCGCACGGACCGTCGGGCTGTCGCGGGCCGCGTTCTCGCGCCGCTTCACCGAGCTCGTGGGCGAGCCGCCCATGGGCTACCTGACCGGGTGGCGGCTGACCCTCGCGGCCGACCTGCTGCTGGAACCTGGCGCGACCGTCGGCTCGGTGGCCCGGCAGGTGGGCTACGGGACGCCGTTCGCACTGAGCGCCGCGTTCACGCGGGTGCGCGGCCTGAGCCCGACGGCGCACCGGGAACGAGCGGGGGCGGCCTGACCTGGACGCCGGACGACTCCTCGGCGCCGAGCATGCGGTTGGCGTCGTGATACGGGTCCAGGCCGACGACAACCGCATGCTCGTGGGACGACAACCGCATGGTCGGCACGGCGACGCGCCCGCCGACGCATGCGGTGGCCACGACGCGCAGGCGCGCGCACCATGGCTGACATGCCCATCCCGCACGTGATCGCCCGGAGCAACCGGCGGTTCCTCAACCCGTTCGTGCTGCGCGTCTCGTCGCGCGTGCCACCGTTCGCGACCGTCCACCACCACGGACGGCGCAGCGGGCGCCCCTTCGCGACGCCCGTCATGGCGTTCCGCGAACCGCCCTCGACCGACGCCCCGCGCGAGGTCCGCGTGATCGTCGCCCTGACGTACGGGGCCGACGTCGACTGGCTCAAGAACGTCGAGGCCGTCGGGCTGTTCGGGCTCACGCGAGGTGGGCACGGGTACGTCGTCGACGACCTGCGTCGCCTGCACGGGGACGACGGACTTCGGCTCGTGCCCGCCGTGATCCGGGTCGCCCTGCGAGGGCTGCGGGTGGACGAGTTCCTCGACGGGCGGGTGGGACCGCCGCGCTGAGGGCCCTCCCGGGTCGCCCCGGGCACCCCAGCCCTCCCCGGCACCCGCTCCGCACGGCTGCCATGATGGGGACATGGCACACGACCTGTGGTTCACCGGCGACCCGGATGCCGACCAGCTGCTGTCCACCGACCCGTTCGCGCTGCTCATCGGCATGCTCCTGGACCAGCAGGTCACCATGGAGTCGGCGTTCGCCGGGCCGCTCAAGATCTCCCAGCGCATGGGCGGGTTCGACGTGCACCGCATCGCGACGGCCGAGCCCGAGGCGTTCGCTGCGATGGCGGCCACTCCCCCGGCGATCCACCGCTACCCGGGTTCCATGGCGGGCCGTGTGCAGGCCGTGGCGCAGGTCGTCGACGAGCAGTACGACGGCGACGTCACGCGGATCTGGACCGACCCGGCTCCCAACGGCGGCGCCCCCGACGGCCCCCTCGTCCTCAAGCGGCTCAAAGCGCTGCCGGGATTCGGCGAGCAGAAGGCGAAGATCTTCCTCGCGCTCCTCGGCAAGCAGTACGGCGTCCAGCCCGCAGGGTGGCGCGAGGCGGCAGGGGTGTACGGCGAGGACGGCGCGCGACGCTCGATCGCCGACGTCGTCGACCAGCACTCCCTCGATCAGGTCCGCGAGACGAAGAAGGCGGCCAAGGCTGCGGCGAAGGCGGAGCGGGCCGCCAAGGGCTGAGCCCTCCGGTCGCTGAGACCTCCGCCCCTGCCCGACGGCGTCGCTCCCCCGGTCCGGCAGGTGCCTGCCGTGCTCGACGGACGTAGCGTTCAGACGTCGGGCGTGCGTCCGTGCGCCCGCTCTCCCTCCGGAGGAGTTCTCATGGCTCACGGCGACATCACGCACATCGACATCCCTGTCGGCGACACCGACGCGGCCCGCACGTTCTACAGCGGACTGTTCGGCTGGGACATCGCCGAGGTCCCCGGATTCGAGGGGTACCCCATGTGGCGGGCCCCCAACCAGATCAGCGGTGGCGGGCTCGCGCCGCGCGAGGAGGGGTTCACCACCCCGCGCAGCTACGTCGAGGTCGACTCGATCGACGACACGCTCGCCCAGGTCGGCGCTCTCGGCGGCAAGGTGCTCATGGCCAGGACGCAGATCAGCCCGACGAGCTGGTGGGCCGTCTTCGAGGACCTCGACGGCAACCAGCTCGGCCTCTACGAAGGCGTCACGACCACGGATTGACGCCTGTGCGACGGCCTGCGCCCGGTCGCCCGACGCGCCCCGTCAAGCAGGACCGAAGACCACTCGACCGTCGGGGTCCTCGGCGCGTCGCGGTCGCAGACGTGCGGGCGCCGGCCACGGCAGCTCGTACCGCACGACGTGCGCGTCGATCGCCCCGAAGTCGTCGGTCTGGACGACCACGCGCTCCGGGGTGACCTCGACGAGGCGGACACGCAGTGGTTCGCGCGCCTCGTCCTCGAGCATCCACACGTCCGCGAGCCAGGACAGTCCCGTGCTGTCGAGAGCCTCCTCGGCGTCGAGCCAGTCGACCGGGTCGGTGAGGTCGTGACCCAGGAGCGAGACGGCGACCCAGGCGTCACCCTCGGGCCGGATCCAGCCGACGTGCTCACGGTCGTCGGGTCGGCGGTGCGGTATCCAGTCGCTGGGGAGCATCCAGGAACGATAGCGACGGCCGCCTCTCGGCGCCCAGCGAATTGCCGTCGGTGGAACCCGGCACGGGCCCACCCTTCCCGCGCTCGAACACGTCCTTCCGGTCGTCAACCGCCCCAGAACGACCTCAACCCCGTTCTCGGCACCCGCCGGCGCACCCGACGTCAGCCCTGCTGAGGGGTGCCCGTCCCCTCGCGGAATCCTTCGGCGAACCCGTCGCGGTACCCGTCGGCGTACCCCGCCTCGCGGGCGACCCGCTCGATCGCCTCACGGCCGGCCCGCTCAGCCGCTACGCCCCGCGCGTACGCCTCCGCGGATCCTTCCCGAAACATGTCGGTCTCCGAGGCCCGCACGAGCACGCGTGCCCCTGGCCCGTCCTCGTCGGTCACGAACCGACCGAGCCCGCGCACCAGGGCGACCGGTCGCCCGGCGGCCTTGCCGCGCACGAGCTCGGACGCCGCGGCGATCTGGTCCGCGACGGCCGTCACGGTCACGGACAGCTCGCGTCCGTGGGAGTCGATGCCGCCGCGCAGGTCGTCGAGCGCGACCACCCCGGCGACGCCGATCGCGAGGTCAGTGAGGCCTTCGCGCCACGCGCGTCCGGCCGTGTCGGACACGACGACCCCGACACGCACCCCGAACCGTTCCGTGAGCGCCGCCCGCAGCGCGCGGGCCGAGGCGTCGGGGTCGACGGGCAGCAGCAGCACCGTGCCCTCGGGCGTGTTGGACGCGTCGACGCCGGCGGCGGCCATGACGAGCCCGAGCCGGTTCTCGACGATGCGCAGCACGCCCCCGGGGTGGGGGCGTGTCGCGACGACGCGCACGGTCTCGTCGGTGATGGCCTGCTCGCGGTCGGCGGCCGCGACGACGCGCCCCTCGGCCTTGGAGACGACCTTGCTCGTCACGACCACGACGTCCCCGTCGCGCAGCCCGCCCTCGCGGTCGAGGCCGTCCCCCACGATGCGCGCGAGGTCGTCCCCGGGCGAGATCTCCCCGATGCCCGACGGCGCCACGACCGTGAAGCGGGTCTCGTCACCCTCGGCGCCCCGCGCCCCGGGCGACGCGGCCGGAACGGGGTGAGCGGCGCCGTCGGGCGGGGGGACGGGAGAGGACGTCACCGGACGAGCTTCGGCAGGACGTCGCGCGAGAACGTGTCGATCCACTCGCGCTGGTTCCGGCCCACGTTGTGCAGGTAGATGCGGTCGAAGCCGAGGTCGACGAACTTCTGGATGTAGGCGCGGTGCACGTCGGGGTCGGACGAGATGACCAGGCGGCCCTCGAAGTCCTCGGGGCGCACGAGCTTGGCCATCTGCTCGAAGTCGAAGGGCGAGCGGATGTCGGCCTTGGGGAACTTCATGCCGCCGTTGGGCCACTCCGTCATGGCGTTCGTGAGGGCCTCCTCGTCGGTCTCGGCCCACGACATGTGGAGCTGGAGGACCTTGGGCATGGTCTGCGGGTCGCGGCCGGACTCGCGGACGCCGTCGTCGAACTTGCCGAACAGCATCGAGATCTTCTCGAGCGGCGCGCCTACGGTGATGAGTCCGTCGGCGTGCTTGCCCGCACGCTTCGCGGTGACCGGGCCTGCCGTGGCGACGAGGATCTCGGGGGCGACCTCGGGCATGGTCCACAGGCGCGTGGACTCGTGCTTGTAGAACTGCCCCGAGTGCTTGGTGTCCTTGCCCGCGAGCGACGCGGCGAAGAGCTTCTTGATGATGTCGATGGCCTCGAACATGCGGTTGATGCGCTCGGGGGCCTCGGGCCAGTACTGGGCCGTGACGTGCTCGTTGAGGGCTTCGCCCGAGCCCAGGCCCAGCCAGTGGCGTCCCGGGTACATCGCGGCGAGCGTCGCCGAGGCCTGCGCGACCATCGCGGGGTGCCAGCGGAACGTGGGTGCCGTGACGCCCGGTCCCAGGTCGCCGCGCGTGCGCTCGCCGAGGGCCGACAGGACGTTCCACACGAACGCCGAGTGCCCCTGCGCGGGGACCCAGGGCTGGAAGTGGTCCGCGGCCATGACGCCCGAGAAGCCCTTGCTCTCGGCGTACTCGGAGAGGGCGATGACCTCGGTCGGGTGGAACTGCTCGAGCATGGCGGCGTAGCCGATCGTCAAGTCCATGGATCGACCTTAGTACGGGCGCCCCGCGCCCGAGCGCCGGTATCTGATACTTGCCGCAGGACGGCCGCCCGGTGGTGCATGCCGGGCGGCCGGCCTGCCTCAGCAGGTGTCGGCTACGTGTACAGCGGGGTCAGCGCCGCGTACTCCTCGACCGAGCCGTCGCGCAGGCAGACCTCGATGATCTGTCGCCCCAACGGGTCCAGGTCGTCGGTGAGGAACTGCTCGAGCTCGCTCTTGAAGAAGTCCGTGATGATCTTCGCGCCCGTGTCGTAGGCCTCGACGCCCACCTGCGACTGCATCTCGGGCTTGAGGAAGGTCGGCCGGACGAGCTGCCCGTCGATCTTCATCTCCTGGAGCGTGTAGCCGAACAGGGGGCAGCGCGAGGGGGTCAGCTCCTCTGCCCGCAGCTTGCCGCCGCCGCGCCGCGCGAGGTACTCGCGGGTGAGCCACTCGGCCGCGAAGTCGACCTTGTATGCGCCGATGTGCTGGTTGGGCGTGAGCACGTAGCGTGTGCGGTCGTTGTCGACGAGCTGGCGCAGCAGGAGGTTCGCCGCCGCGACCTTGGTGCCGGTCGAGAAGGGCCAGTACGACCCGACTCCCTCGGCCACCATGCCGCCGTGGGCGAGCTTGTCGGTCGCGGTCTTGGACTCGCCGATCGAGGGGTTCTTGTCCCCGCGCGGGGCGATGAGCCGCCAGATCCACGCGAGCGACGGCGGCACGATGTGCATCATGCCCATGATCCCGTAGGTGGGGTTGTCGCGGGTGCAGGCCGGCATCCGGGCGCCGAAGGTGCGCACGTCGACCTCCTCGGCGCCCGTGACGTCGGTCAGGAGGTGACGGGGCACGACCACGCGCGGGTTGGGGCAGCGCTTGCCCGTCGAGTCGAGCGTGTGCTCCCACGGCAGCACGGTCGCGTCGGGGACGCCGTCGATGTTGAAGAAGACGAGGGGCTGGTCGGGGTGGATGCAGGCGCGCTCGAGGTGCGTGTCCTGGCCGTAGCCCGTGAGGTTGTCGACGCGCACGAACCACCCGTCCTCGGCGTCGGCGACCACGAGGCGCCCGTCGCCGGTCTGCAGGTCGACGTGGCACAGCGTCATGTCGTCGGTCACGGGGTCCAGGGCGCTGGTCTCGCCGAGGTTGATGACGTAGGGCTCGTCGGTCACGACGTTGGTGCCGAGCAGGATGCGCCCGTCCTCCTGACGTCGGATCTCCTGGCACATCTCGGACTTGCCGCCGCCCGAGGCTCCCTCGTGCATGATCACGGTCTCGTTCTCGTAGGGCGTCGTGACGCGGACCGAGGACGCGTGCGCGGTGACCCAGCCCTCCTGCTCGCCGACGTCGAGCAGGACGGAGAAGACGCCCTTCTTGGCGCTCGGGCCCGGGTAGAGGTTGTACGCGAAGACCTCGTGCAGCGTCTCGGAGCGGTCGTGGACCACGACCTGGCGGCCGTCGAAGTGCGTGTGGCGGAAGGGCGGCGCGACGTAGAGGATCGAGCGCGGCTCGAAGGGGCCGATCTCGTCGAACGTGACCCAGCCCTGCAGGTCCACGAGGGTGAGCGCGAAGAACGCGGAGTTGACGGGGCAGATCGCGAGCGAGGGGTAGCCGTGCGTGAGGCCGCCTGCCTTGAAGGGCACGACGACGAGGTCCTGCCCCGCGAGCCAGTCGAGCGTCTCGGCCTTGACCGCGTCGAACTCGGCGCCGAACACGTCCCGGTAGCGCGGCTTGTCGGTCGGCAGGTCGTCGGCGATGCGCATGCAGTCGGGGTCGCGCCGACGCATGTAGTCCTCGGGGTAGTTCACGGCGATGCCGTTCTTGCACCGCACCACCTCGGCCTCGGGCACCGGCGTGCCGCGCACGTCGTACTCGACGGTGAACCGCGGACCGCCCTCGGGGCCGAGCGCGAGCCGGTAGAGCTCCTCGCGGGAGCCGGGGACGATGACGTTCGCGCACGCATCCAGGGCGGCCTGGACAGCGGGGGGAAGGACCGTGCCGGCGGGGATGCTTCCGGTTCCGTGCACGGCCACGCTGTCGATCAATGTCATTGCAACTCCTGGGTCGGACCTCGAACGAAAGGCGTCGAGACGATGGGGCGCGTCCACGTACGCCCCTGCCTTTGCTTGAAGGTTACGAGCCGATGACCATGTCAACCAGGGACCTTTGACCTTTGTTTCATTCGGGAAAACTCGGGCGCCCGGGTCCCGTCCGGGGACCGGCCGTTTCACAGGAGCCCCCGAGATTCTGGGAGAATGTCGTCCATGAGCTCACCCGCCGAGGGCACCACGCCCGCACCCGCCACCCAGACCACCGCCGCACCCGCCCCCGCCGAGGGCACCCAGGTAGTCCGCGCCGTGGTCGGCGAGGTACCGGACAAGGTGAGCCTCGACGGCCTCGAGACCAAGTTCGACGCCGCCTGGACCGAGCAGGGCACCTACTCGTTCGACCGGACGAAGACGCGCGAGCAGGTCTACTCGATCGACACCCCGCCGCCCACCGTCTCCGGCTCGCTGCACGTGGGTCACGTGTTCTCCTACACGCACACCGACGTCGTCGCGCGCTTCTGGCGCATGCGCGGGCGCGAGGTCTTCTACCCCATGGGCTGGGACGACAACGGCCTGCCGACCGAGCGCCGCGTGCAGAACTACTACGGCGTGCGCTGCGACCCGTCGCTGCCCTACGTCGAGGGCTACGAGCCGCCGCTCCAAGGAGCCGAGGGCAAGAGCGTCAAGGCCGCCGACCAGCAGCCCGTCTCGCGCCGCAACTTCGTCGAGCTGTGCGAGCGCCTGACGGCAGAGGACGAGGTCCAGTTCGAGGAGCTGTGGCGCCGCCTGGGCCTGTCGGTCGACTGGTCGCACCACTACCAGACGATCGGCGTCCCGGCCCGCATCGTCGCGCAGAAGGCGTTCCTGCGAAACCTCTCGCGCGGCGAGGCGTACCAGTCCGAGGCCCCGGGCCTGTGGGACGTGACCTTCCAGACGGCCGTCGCCCAGGCCGAGCTCGAGGCGCGCGACTACCCCGGCCACTTCCACAAGGTCGCCTTCCACGCGCCCGGCGGCGAGAAGGTCTACATCGAGACCACGCGCCCCGAGCTGCTCGCGGCCTGCGTGGCCCTCATCGCGCACCCCGACGACGAGCGCTACCAGGGCCTGTTCGGCACCACGGTCACCTCTCCCCTGTTCGACGTCGAGGTGCCCGTCCTGGCGCACTCCGCCGCGCAGATGGACAAGGGCGCGGGGATCGCGATGTGCTGCACGTTCGGCGACCTGACCGACGTCCAGTGGTGGCGCGAGCTGCAGCTCCCGACCCGCTCGATCATCAACCGCGACGGGCGCATCACGCGCGAGACGCCGGCGTGGCTCACGTCCGAGCGCGCGGTCGCGCTGTTCGAGGAGATCGCGGGCAAGACGACGTTCTCGGCGCGCACGGCCGTCGTCGACGCGCTGCGCGAGGCCGGCGACCTGGACGGCGAGCCCGTCGCGACCCAGCGCAAGGCGAACTTCTTCGAGAAGGGCGACAAGCCCCTCGAGATCGTCACCTCGCGCCAGTGGTACATCCGCAACGGCGGCCGCGACGTGCCGCTGCGTGAGGAGCTGCTCGCGCGCGGCAAGGAGCTCGACTTCCACCCCGAGTTCATGCAGGTGCGCTACGAGAACTGGGTCGGCGGCCTCAACGGTGACTGGCTCGTCTCGCGTCAGCGCTTCTTCGGTGTCGCCATCCCGCTGTGGTACCCCGTCCTGGAGTCGGGCGAGACCGACTACGAGCACCCGATCGTCCCCGACGAGTCGCTCCTGCCGATCGACCCGTCCTCCGACGTCCCGGCGGGCTACACGGCCGACCAGCGCGGCGTCCCGGGCGGCTTCGTGGGCGAGCCCGACGTCATGGACACCTGGGCGACCTCGTCCCTGACGCCGCAGATCGCGGGCGGCTGGGAGTCCGACCCGGACCTGTTCGAGCGCGTCTTCCCCATGGACCTGCGCCCCCAGGGCCAGGACATCATCCGCACGTGGCTCTTCTCCACGGTGGTCCGCTCGCACCTCGAGCACGGTTCGCTGCCCTGGACCAACGCCGCGATCTCGGGCTGGATCCTGGACCCCGACCGCAAGAAGATGTCCAAGTCGAAGGGCAACGTCGTGACGCCCATGGGCCTGCTCGAGGAGCACGGCTCGGACGCGGTCCGCTACTGGGCTGCCTCTGCCCGCCTCGGTACCGACGCGGCGTTCGAGGTCGGTCAGATGAAGATCGGTCGCCGCCTCGCGATCAAGGTCCTCAACGCGTCCAAGTTCGCGCTGTCGTTCGGCGGCGACGAGATCACGCTCGACCCGGCCCTCGTGACCGAGCCGATCGACCGCTCGATGATCGCAAGCCTCGTCGAGGTGGTGGCCCGCGCGACCGACGCTCTCGAGGAGTACGACCACACGCGCGCCCTGGAGCTCTCGGAGACGTTCTTCTGGACGTTCTGCGACGACTACCTCGAGCTCGTCAAGGACCGCGCCTACGGCGCTGGAGCCGGGCCCGACGACGTCACGCCCGAGACGCAGTCGGCGCGCGTCGCGCTCGCCCTGGCTCTCGACACCCTGCTGCGCCTGTTCGCGCCGTACCTGCCGTTCGCGACCGAAGAGGTGTGGTCGTGGTGGCGCAAGGGCTCCGTGCACCGCGCACCGTGGCCCACGACGGCCGAGCTCCTTCCCGCGACCAGGGGCGGCGTCCCCGTCGTCCTCGTGGGCGCCGGGCACGCCCTGGCCGCGCTGCGCAAGGTCAAGTCGGAGGCCAAGGTCTCGATGCGCACCCCGATCCTCGCCGTGACGCTGGCCGTCCCGGCCGAGTTCGTCGCGTCGGTCCGGGCGGCCGAGGCGGACATCCGCGGCGCCGGACGCGTGACCGGATCGTTCGACGTCGTCGAGGCAGCCGAGGGCCAGGGCGACCCGGCCGTCCAGGGCGGCATCGTCGTCGTGCACTCCGAGCTCGGTGAGCCCGAGGTCCGCAACCGCGGCTGACGCTCCCCCGCAGCACGACGCAGGGCCCCGCCCGCACCTGCGGTCGGGGCCCTGCGTCGTGCTGGCGATCCAGCGCCGCGTCCGAGGCGATCAGACCATCTCGCCCCGCAACCGCGCGTCGTCGCCCGACATGGTCGCCGCGACCTCGTTGGGCGTGCTGTCGTCGTTCCAGCGCAGGGTCGCCCCGACACCCTCGATGAGCTCGACGCTGCCGTCGGGCGAGAACGTGAGGCCCGCGTCCTGGCCGATCGCGGCGCGGACCAGCGCAACGGTCGCGGGCAGCTCCTCGATCCCCTCGCTGACGCCCAGGTCGGTGATGGCCGAGCGCGAGGACCCGATGTGCAGCGGGCTGGGCCCGATCCACAGGGTCCGACCGTCGAGCTCGGCGTCCTGGCCGTACTCGTCGGCGAGGATCAGCTCCTTGACCTGGCCGCGGGAGAGCACCGCGACGACGTCCTCGAGGGAGGTCACGGCAGCCGCCTCACGGCCCTGCTCCTGCCGGAACTCGGCGAGCACCGCCTCCCGGCGTCGCTCGCGGAAGCTCTCGAGCGCGTCCTCGACGTTGGACTCGAACGCCGCCTCGTTGATGCCCGGGCCGCGACCGCCGCCCGCGACCTCGACCACGAGCTCCTCGGTGGCCTTGGTGAGCGCGGCCCTCACGAGGGGCACCGCCCGCACGTCACCCGTGAGGAGGACGAGCTCGGGCCGGTGCTCGAGGACCTGCCGGTCGAGCTCGGCCGCGACGGCCTCGGCGTTGCGCTCCCAGGAGTCCTCGGCGCGCGCCTCGATCCGCTTGTGCGACAGGCCGCCCGTACGGACCTTGTTGATGACGTCGTGCCCGCCCTCGACGGACTCCGCGTCCCCGTAGGGCAGGTGTCCGCCCGCGACGGACCACGTGAGGTCCGCCCCCTGCCGGTCGACGACGACGCGCACGTAGTCGACCGACTCGTCGGCCGCGCGCGCCGCCTGGAGCAGGGCGGGGACGGGGCCCCAGAGCCCCTTCGTGACAGCGGGCGGGTCCTTCAGGACCCGGTCGACGAGGACACCCTCCTCGTCGGCGATGAGGACGCGGCCGTGCGGGCCGGGCACCCTCGTGGGGAGCGTGACGGACTCCTCGAGCTCGTCGATGATGCTCGCCGGGGCTCCCGCTGCGGCGAGCGCCCGGCGCACTCCCTTCCACCGGTTCTCGACCTCGCGTGCGGTGGCCTCGTCGCCTCGTGTCGCGTCGAGATAGACCGTCGCGAACGGGCCGGGGTGGCCGAGCAGGGGCTTGAGCCAGTCGATCTTCATGCAGGCACCTCTAGACATCCATCGTCGGAGGGACGGTCGGAGGCCGACCGCCCCGATGTCCTCACCAGCCTGCTGCACGTGGCCGACGAACGCCACCGGGGACGCCGTGCCGGGACCTTCAGGAGTAGGTGTCCAGGACCGGGACCTCGTCCAGGTGCTCGCGGGCGATCCGCTGGTGGTGCCGGATGACCTCGCTCACGATGAACTCGCGGAACTGCTCGGCGAACGCCGGGTCCAGACCGGAGGACTCCGCGATGCTGGTGAGGCGGGCGATCTGCTGCTGGTCCCGGGCCGGGTCCGCGGGCGGCAGCCCACCCTGGGCCTTGAGCTCGCCGACCCTGCGCGTGAACTTGAAGCGCTCGGCGAGCAGGTGCATGAGAGCGGCGTCGATGTTGTCGATGCTCTCGCGGAGCCGGAGGATCTCGTCGGGGACGGGCTGCGGAGCCGTGGCGGGGGCGGGGTGCTCGCTCATCCGTCGATCCTAGGCTCGCGCCGGGGCCGGGCGAACCGGCCGACGGAACGTGGGACGCCCGGTACGCAGTAAAATCGGTCCTTGTCCCACCACTCAGCGGAGAGTAGACATGACCGAATTCGCGTCGCCGAGCCTCGTCGAGGTACCGACCACCAGCAGCATCAGCACGCTTCTCACCGACCGCGTCGAGCGCTCCGGGGACGACGCGGTGATCGAGCGACGCCTCACGCCGGGCGGCCCCTGGCAGCCCGTGAGCGCCCGTGCCTTCGACGACGACGTGGTCGAGGTGGCCCGCGGGCTCGTCGCGCGTGGGGTGCAGGCCGGCGACCGCGTCGCGATCATGTCCCGCACCCGGTACGAGTGGACGCTGCTCGACTTCGCGGTCTGGGCAGCGGGCGGCGTGCCCATCCCCGTCTACGAGACGTCCTCGGCCGACCAGGTCGAGTGGATCCTGTCGGACTCGGGCGTGAGCGTGGCCCTCGTCGAGACGGCCGCGCACGCCGCGATCGTCGAGAGCGTCCGCGAGCGGCTCCCGCTCCTGCGGGAGGTCCTCGTGATCGACGACGGAGCGGTCGACGACCTGCGTGCCGGTGGCTCCGACGTGGCCCGCGACGAGATCGACGCGCGGCGCGCGGCGACCGGACGCGACGACCTCGCCACCATCATCTACACGTCGGGGGCCACCGGGCGCCCCAAGGGCGTCGAGCTCACGCACCTGAACTTCGTGCACCTGACCCGCAACGGCGTCGCCGGCCTCGCCGAGATCGTCGCGACGCCCGACGCCCGCACGCTGCTCTTCCTCCCGCTCGCGCACGTCTTCGCACGGTTCGTCCAGGTCGTGTGCATCGCCTCCCCCACCGCGGTCCTCGCGCACAGCTCCGACATCAAGAAGCTCGTCCCGGACCTCGGCTCGTTCAAGCCGACGTTCCTGCTCGCCGTCCCCCGCGTGTTCGAGAAGGTCTACAACGCCGCCGAGCAGAAGGCGGGCGCGGGCGCCAAGCGTCGCATCTTCCACTGGTCGGCCAAGGTCGCCATCACGTACTCGCGCGCGCTCGACTCGACCGGCGGACCCTCGGTCGTCCTCAAGGCGCAGCACGCGCTCGCGGACCGGCTCGTGTTCGGTTCGATGCGCTCGGCCCTCGGTGGCGACCTGACCCACTCGATCTCGGGCGGGGCCCCGCTGGGCGAACGCCTCGGCCACTTCTTCCGCGGCGTCGGGCTGACGATCCTCGAGGGCTACGGCCTCACCGAGACCACGGCTCCCTCGGCCGTGAACCTGCCCAGCCGCCTCAAGATCGGCACGGTCGGCCCCGCGTTCCCCGGTACGGCGCTCAAGGTCGACGCCGAGGGCGAGCTCTTCGTCAAGGGGGACCACGTCTTCCGCGGCTACCACAACCAGCCCGAGCTGACCGCGGAGGTCCTCCAGGACGGCTGGTTCCGCACGGGCGACCTCGCCTCGCTCGACGAGGACGGCTACCTGCGGATCACGGGGCGCAAGAAGGAGATCATCGTGACGGCGGGCGGGAAGAACGTCGCTCCCGCTCAGCTCGAGGACCGCCTGCGCGCCCACCCGCTCGTGAGCCAGGTCGTCGTGGTCGGCGACCAGCGCCCCTTCATCGGCGCCCTCGTCACGATCGACCCCGAGATGCTCCCCGGGTGGCTCACGACCCACGGGCTGCCGCCCATGGACGTCGCGACGGCCGCCACCGACCCGACCGTCCTCGCGGCCATCGACCGTGCCGTGACCCGCGCCAACGAGGCGGTCTCCCGCGCGGAGTCGATCCGCAAGATCCAGGTGCTCACGACCGACTTCACCGAGCAGAACGGCTATCTGACGCCGTCGCTCAAGGTCAAGCGCAACCTGGTGCTGCGCGACTTCACGTCGACGATCGACGACCTCTACGGCGCACCCGCGAACGCGGACGCCTGACGGGCGCGGTCGGCACGGCCCGGGTCCCGCCGACGGCGCCGTCCCGCGAAACGACGAAGGGCCCCGGAACCGAGGTTCCGGGGCCCTTCGTGCTCCCTGCGACCTACGCGCTCTTCTCGCGCGGCGCACGCTTGATCGCGGTGCGCGGGACGAGCGTCGGGTTGACGTTGTCGAGCACGGCCTCCCGGGTGATGACCACGCGCTCGACGTCGTCCCGGCTGGGGACGTCGAACATGGCCTGCTGGAGGACCTCCTCCATGATGGCGCGGAGCCCTCGGGCACCCGTGCCCCGCAGCAGCGCCTGGTCGGCGATCGCGCTGATCGCGTCGTCCTCGAACTCGAGCTCGACACCGTCGATCTGGAACATCCGCTGGTACTGCTTGACCAGCGCGTTCCGCGGCTCGGTCAGGATGCGCACGAGCGCCTCCTGGTCGAGCTTGGCGACCGAGGTGATGATGGGCAGCCGCCCGATGAACTCGGGGATGAGACCGTACTTCTGCAGGTCCTCGGGGCGAACCTCGGCGAAGAGGTCGGCCTCCTCGTGCGAGTCCATGGGAGCCCCGAAGCCGACCCCGCGCTTGCGCGAGCGGGTGGCCACGATCTCGTCGAGCCCGGCGAACGCCCCTGCCACGATGAACAGGACGTTGGTCGTGTCGATCTGGATGAACTCCTGGTGCGGGTGCTTGCGCCCGCCCTGCGGAGGCACCGATGCCGTGGTGCCCTCGATGATCTTGAGCAGAGCCTGCTGCACGCCCTCGCCCGACACGTCACGGGTGATCGACGGGTTCTCCGACTTGCGGGCGACCTTGTCGACCTCGTCGATGTAGATGATGCCCGTCTCGGCCTTCTTGACGTCGTAGTCAGCGGCCTGGATGAGCTTGAGGAGGATGTTCTCGACGTCCTCGCCGACGTACCCCGCCTCCGTGAGCGCCGTGGCGTCCGCGATCGCGAACGGCACGTTGAGCATCTTCGCGAGCGTCTGCGCCAGGTACGTCTTGCCGGTGCCCGTGGGGCCGATCAGCAGGATGTTCGACTTGGCGATCTCCACCTGCGAGTCGTCCGAGGGGCGTGCGTGCTCCCCCGCCTGGATCCGCTTGTAGTGGTTGTAGACCGCCACTGCCAGCGCCCGCTTCGCGGCGTCCTGCCCGATGATGTACTGCTCGAGGAAGTCGAAGATCTCCCGCGGCTTGGGGAGCTCCACGAGCCCGAGCTCGGCCGCTTCCGACAGCTCTTCCTCGATGATCTCGTTGCAGAGCTCGATGCACTCGTCGCAGATGTACACGCCGGGGCCCGCGATGAGCTTCTTGACCTGCTTCTGGGACTTACCGCAGAAGGAACACTTCAGCAGGTCTGCACCATCTCCGATCCGAGCCACTACGAGCCTCCTAGCCTCGGTCTTGCTGCTGCGCCGGGACTGAGGCCCCCGCGATCTGGGACGACACGCGCCGACCTACCACCATTGCACACCACCGGGGGCCCGTTGTCAGCCGGGCACCCCGGTGGGTCGGGGGGAAATGTCGAGATCAGGGCTTGTTCTGGATGACCGGCTTGCGGCTCTCCAGGACCTGGTCGACCAGTCCGTACTCGAGGGCCTGCTTGGCCGTGAGGATCTTGTCGCGCTCGATGTCCTCACGGACCTGCTCGACGTCGCGCCCCGAGTGCATGGCCAGGGTGTCCTCGAGCCACTCGCGCATGCGGATGAGCTCGTTCGCGTGGATCTCGATGTCCGAGGCCTGGGCGTAGCCGCCGCCCTCCATCGCGGGCTGGTGGATCAGCACGCGGGCGTTGGGGAGCGCGAGGCGCTTGCCGGGCTGCCCGGCCGCGAGCAGCACGGCCGCGGCGGAGGCCGCCTGGCCGAGGCACACGGTCTGGATCTGCGGCTTGATGTACTGCATGGTGTCGTACAGCGCCGTCATGGCCGTGAACGAGCCGCCGGGCGAGTTGATGTAGAGGATGATGTCGCGGTCCGGGTCCTGGCTCTCCAGGACGAGGAGCTGCGCCATGACGTCGTCCGCGGACGCGTCGTCGACCTGGACGCCCAGGAAGATGATGCGGTCCTCGAACAGCTTGGTGTACGGGTCCTGGCGCTTGAAGCCGTAGGCCGTGCGCTCCTCGAACTGCGGGAGCACGTAGCGCGAGGACGGCGCACCGTGCGGGAGGGCGATGCCGCCGCCGGCGCCCGCGCCCGCGAGGCGCTGAGCGGTCGAGATGTACTGGGATTCCTGGCTTGCGTAGCTCAAGGTGTCTCCTCGGATGGGATCGTGGGTGGGGGGCCGGGGCGTCGGTGAGCTCAGCTGCTCGCCGTGCCGCCGCCACCCGTCACCGACGAAGCGTTCGTCACGACGTGGTCGATGAAGCCGTACTCGAGGGCTTCGGGCGCCGTGAACCAGCTGTCACGGTCGTTGTCCTTGAGGATCTTCTCGAGCGGCTGACCGGTCTGCTCGGCCGTGAGCTCGGAGAGCACCTTCTTCATGTGCATGATGAGCTGCGCGTTGATGCGCACGTCGGTCGCCGTGCCGCCGATGCCGCCCGAGGGCTGGTGCATCATGACGCGGGCGTGGGGCGTCGCGTAGCGCTTGCCCTTGGTGCCCGAGGAGAGCAGGAACTGCCCCATCGAGGCCGCCATGCCCATCGCGATGGTCGCGACGTCCGGCTGGATGTACTGCATGGTGTCGTAGATCGCCATGCCGGCCGTGATCGACCCGCCCGGCGAGTTGATGTAGAGCCAGATGTCCTTGTCGGGGTCCTCCGCGGCGAGCAGCATCATCTGGGCGCAGATGGCGTTCGCGTTCTCGTCGCGCACCTCCGAGCCCAACCAGATGATGCGCTCCTTGAGCAGCCGGTTGTAGATGGAGTCGTTCAGGCCGAGTCCCGGCCCCTCGGCTCGTGCCACCGGAAACTGATCGCTCACGTCCATCTCCTTCGTCGATCCCTCTGTCGCTCGCGACGCTCGAACGTCGCGGCTGGTCGGTTCCTCCGTCGTGGACGGACTCACCGTTGCTGTGACCCTAACGCGGGTGGGGAGCGGAAACCGTCCCGATTTCCGGGGTTTTCGCTGTGGGCGCAGGAAGGCGGCCCAGGTGCCCGACGACGTCCCCCGGCCACGTGCGACGGCCCCCACCTCCGCGGGGAGGTGGGGGCCGTCGTCGGGCTCGCGATGCCGTGACCGTGTCACGGCGCGGGAGGTCAGGCCTTGTCGGCGGCTGCCTCGTCCTCGGAGACGACCTCGATGCCCTCTTCGTCCGTGATGTCGGTGACGTCCTCACCGGCAGCGGCGGCCGCGGCGTCGGCGGCCGCGTCCTCCTCGTCCGAGCCGATGAACTCGCTCAGGTCCACGACGTTGCCCTCGGAGTCCTTGACCTCGACCTGGCGCAGGGCCACGGCGAGCGACTTCGAGCGGGCGACCTCGCCGACCATGGCGGGGATCTGACCGCCCTGGTCGAGCGACTGGATGAACTGGTTCGGGTCCATCCCGTACTGGCGCGAGGCGTTGACGAGGTAGTCCAGGAGCTCGTTCTGGGCGACCTTGATCTTCAGCTGCTCCGCGAGCGTGTCGAGGAGGATCTGGTTCTTGAGCGCGTTGGTCGCGTCGACCTCGACCTCGGCACGGTGCGCGTCGTCCTCGAGACGCCCCTCGGACTCGAGGTGACGGTGCACCTCGGCCTCGACGGCACCCTGGGGCACGGGGATCTCGGTGTTCTCGACGAGGTACTTGACGAGAGCGTCGCGCGCCTCGACGGCCTGGTTCGAGGTCTTGATGCTCGCGACCTGCTCGCGCAGGTCCGCCTTGAGCTCCTCGATCGTGTCGAACTCGGACGCGAGCTCGGCGAACTCGTCGTCGGCCTCGGGCAGGTCGCGCTGCTTGACCGAGGTGGCCGTGACGGTGACCTCGGACTCCTTGCCCTCGTGGTCGCCACCCGCGAGCGGCGCCTTGAAGGTCGTGGTCTCGCCGGCCGACAGGCCGGTCAGCGCCTCGTCGAGGCCCTCGAGCATGTTGCCCGAGCCGATCTGGTAGCTGATGCCGGAGACCGAGTCGATCTCCTCGTCGCCGATGACGGCCTTGAGGTCGATGACGACGAAGTCGCCCTCGGCGGCCGGACGGTCGACGCCGACCAGCGTGCCGAAGCGCTCGCGCAGCGCGTCGAGGCGCTCGGCGATGTCGTCGGCGGAGACCTCGGCGGCCTCGACCGTGAGCTTCACGGAGTCGAGCGCGGGGATCTCGATCTCCGGACGGACCTCGACCGTGGCCGTGAAGTGCAGCGCACCCTCGGCGTCGAGCGGGACCTCGGTCACCTCGACGTCGGGCTGGCCGAGCGGGCGGATGCCCGTCTCGTTGACGGCCTGGCGGTAGAACCCGGAGAGGCCGTCGTTGATGGCGTGCTCGAGCACGGCAGCACGACCGACGCGCTGGTCGATGATGCGCGCGGGGATCTTGCCCTTGCGGAAGCCGGGGACGTTCACCTGCTCCGCGATGTGCTTGTAGGCGTGGTCGATGCTCGGCTTGAGCTCGTCGTACTCCACCTCGACGGTCAACTTGACCTTGGTGGGGTCCAGGGTCTCGACGGCGCTCTTCACTTCGATGATCTCCAACTGATCGGGGAGCCGACGTGCGGCAACGGGGTGCGTGCATGTCCCGCCGGTTGCAGCGGGACCTGTTCGAACGTTCATCGATCGGTGGCAGACGCTGGCGCCTGGCCGATCGCGTCGCCTCGAGCGGTGCGGCGGGAGCCTCGGAGGGCCTCCACCGGAAAGGGCGCACGGACAACCCGTCCATGGTACGCCACACCTCGTGGGCGCAGGCGCGCCCGCTGCGCGACGCTCGCCCGGGCCGGCCTCGGAGCCCGGGCGAGCGTCGGGACCGGGCCGGGCAGCACCCGGTCCGGCCCCGGGGCCGATCGGCCCGTCAGCCTCCGAGCGCGCTCGTCTCGACGAGCCGGCGTTCGAGCTCTGGACGCAGCGCCTCGACGGCCGTGGCCGTCAGGTGGCTGCCGTCCCGGTACAGCAGAAGGCCGCCGAGGACGGCCGGGCACCGATCTGCCTGCGCGCACACGACCCCGGAGACGTCGACGACCTCGACCCCCGGCACGTCGCCGAGCGCCACGTCGACGAGCAGGGGGTCGGCCGGCAGCGCCTGCGCCCGCGGGAACGAGCACTCCGCCCAGTCGTCGAGCGCCCCCGACACGCAGCTCGGGATGTCGACCCCGGGCGTCGGGGTGTCCCGCAGGTAGACCACGGGGACCCCCGCCGCGGCGAACCGCCCGAGGGTGCTCCCCCACGCCTGCTCCCTGCGGTCGGCGGCTGCCGCGCTCTCGAAGTACGCAGCGCTGGAGCCGACGATCACGACGTCGGCGCGCGCGGCGACCCGGTCGATCTGCAGGTCACGCCACGACTCGCAGTGCTGCGACTCCTCGAGCATCGCCTGTGGCAGGTCGGCCGGCGTGCACCCACCCTTGGTCACGATCGACAGGTGCCATCCCTGCGCGATCGCGATGTCGCGCAGCGCCCCGCTCCACTGGAACGCCTTCGAGTCGCCGAACAGCACCACCTCCCGCCCACCGACCGGTCCGACGACGCACTCGGCGGGCCAGTCCGTCGACTCCAGGCCGAGCGACCCGAGGCACGGGGTCTCCCACGGCGGGGCGTCGAGCGCGGCCGTCGTCAGCCCGGGGGTCACCGGTCCCCCCGTCCGAGCCAGCGCGGCCGGGTCGAAGATCGTGTCGAGCCGCACGTGCGCCGACGCGTCCCCCTCGCCCTCCAGGCCCGCATACACGGCCGAGCCCGCACCGAGGCTCGCGGTGAGGGCGAGCACGACCCCCGTGAACCCCACCGAGTAGCTCGCCGACGGCCGCAGGGCCACGACCTGCGAGCGCCGCAGCGGGGACTCGACCCCTTGCAGGACGAGCCAGGCCACACCGCCGGCGCCGAGGGTCAGCACCACGCGCTGCGGCCACGTGAGCGGGCCCCAGGCCGCGTCGGCCAGGACGAGCACGGGCCAGTGGACGAGGTACCAGGCGAAGGACAACCGCCCGACCGCCCTGACCGGTCGCAGCGCCAGCAGCTGGCCGACGCTCCCCCGTGCCGTCCGGACGGTCGCGGGCGCCGCGAGGAGCGCGACGGTCCCGAGCGTCGGCCAGAGCGCCGCGGTCCCCGGGAAGGGCGTGGACTCGTCGTAGGCCACGGCCGACCACACGACGACGCCGAGCCCGGCCCACCCGGCCAGGGTCCACACGACGCGCCGCGCGGCGAGGCGACCACGACCGACGACGACGCCGGACCCGAGGGATGCGACGACGTCGGGCCGGCGGAGCACGGCGGCCGCCAGGAGACCACCCAGCCCGAACTGCCACGCCCGCGTGAGCGGGGACATGTACGCGAGCGCCGGGTCGCTCGACGTGAGCACGGACGAGACGACGAAGGACGCGACCGTACCGGCCCCCAGGAGCGCGACCGCCCCGGGCAGCGGGCTGCGCCGCATGCGCGCCGCGACCGCTCCGACGAGCGCGAGCAGCAGCGGCACCACGAGGTAGAACTGCTCCTCGACCGCGAGCGACCAGTAGTGCAGCACGGGGCTCGGCGCCGCCGCGGCCGCCATGTAGTCGGTCTCCTGCGCGATGAAGCGCAGGTTCGCGACCTGGAGCGCGCTCGCGACGACGTCGACCATGGTGTCCCGCGCTCGCAGCGGGGGCAGCACGAGCCAGGCCGCGAGCGCCGTCCCCGCCAGGACCACCGACGCGGCAGGCAGGATGCGGCGCGCTCGACCCGCGAAGAACGCGGGCAGCGCGATCCGCCCGCTCTCCGCCAGCTGCCGCAGCAGGATCCCCGTGATGAGGAACCCCGAGATCACGAAGAACACGTCGACCCCGACGTACCCGCCGAGCACGCCCGGGACCTCGGCGTGGAAGAGCAGGACCAGGACGACGGCGAGCGCGCGCAGCCCTTCGACGTCCCCCCGGAAGCCGGGCCGTCCTCGCCCGGTCGGGGCGCTCACAGCGCCTCGATCATGGGGTCGAAGACCCCGGCTGCGACGAGCCCCGCGAATCCGAGAGCCGCCGTGAGGGCGACGACCGCGGGCCACCGCAAGGAGCCGTACGGTCGGGGCGCCCTGGCCGCGCCGACGGGCACGTCCTCGGGGTCGCCCCCGCGGGCCGCGAGGTCCTGCGTCCCGCGTCCGGCGTCCGCGCTCATGCCCGGACCTCCGTCGCGAGGGCTGCCGCGCGCACGGCGGCCCTCGTGGCCGGACGCTGCACGAGGACCTGGACCCCCGCCATGACGAGCGGCACCGAGACGTAGGCGTAGAAGGCGGCGAGCACGATCATGGCCCAGTAGCTGTCGAGGCCGTGGGCGGCGACTCCTCGGGCGATCCCCACGGTCCACGCGAGGGTCCCGACGACGAGCGTCGCCACCATGACGCGCGCGATCGTCCGGGCGAGGGCGCTCGACGACCCCTTGCCGCCCGTCGGGACCCAGCCCGCGTGGTGGCCGATCGTCGCGTGCGCCAGCACGACGAGGTGGCTGAAGCTCTGGGCCAGCTGGACCCGCAGGACCTCGGGGCGCCACCGGGTGCGGTGGACGACCGGGTACAGGACGAGCAGCACCCACAGGCTCGGGAGGAAGACCAGGAGGCTGGTCGGGCTGACCTGCTCGGGGTACCAGAAGCACATGACGACCGAGGGCACGTAGAGGTTGAGCGCGAACAGCGCCGTCTCGGAGTAGTAGACGAACCCTGCCCACACCGCGAGACGTTGGCGCCGGTCGAGACCGGCCCTGGCCTTGGCCCCGTCCGCGACGAGCGCGACCGAGCCGTTGGCCCAGCGGTACTGCTGCGTCAGGAACGGACCGAGCTCGTCGGGGCACAGCCCGCGTGCCAGGCGCACCGGGACGAAGCGGGTCACGAAGCCCGTGCGCAGCAGTCCGATCCCGGTGTACATGTCCTCGCTGTGGTCGATCTCGGGGAACCCGCCGATCGTGTCGAGCGCCGACCGGCGGTACAGGGCGTTGGTACCGCAGCAGACCGTGGCCCCGTAGCGGTCGCGGGACGGCTGGACCCAGCGGTAGAAGATCTCCTGGGTCGCGCCGGCCGTGCGCTGGAGCCATCCCATGCGCTCGTCGGTGTCGAAGTCCTGCGGGCTCTGGACGATGCCGACGGTCGGGTCGTCCAGGTACGGGACGAGGTGGCGCAGGAAGTCCGGCCGGGGGCAGAAGTCCGCGTCGAAGATGGCGATCACGTCCCCCTCGGTGACCGCGTAGGCCGACCGCAGGTTGCCGGCCTTCTTGAGGTGCCCCCGGTCGGGGCGCACCCGGTAGCGGAAACCGTGCCGGTCGGCCAGGTCCGCGACGAGCGGGTCGGCGCCGTCGTCGAGCACCCAGACCGACACCGCGCCGGGCCACTCGAGCCGCGCGACGTGACCGAAGGTGTTGTCGAGCACCTCGACGTCCTCGCCGCACACGGGCAGGTAGACGTCGATGCTCGGAGGGGCCTCGGACGTCCAGGCGGCGATCTTCCGCTCGTGCGAGGCGCGCGTGACGCGCCCCTTCGCGGTACCGGTCAGGAGCCACAGCGTGATGCTCACGAGCGTGAGCCCGACCGTGAGGTAGAGCCACCACAGCCACGGCGAGCGTGCGGCGAAGACGCACACCGCGACGAGGATCGGGAGCGTCGCCGCGACGCCGACGGGCTGGACCCAGCGCTGGACGCGCGCAAGGTCCTGGTAGACGTCCTCGTCGGCGGGAGGCGACGGCAGCGGGTGGTGTGTCCCCGTCGGCGGACGCGTCGGGGGTGCGGGGAGGCGCTCGGGCTCCGGTCCGGGAGCCGCGTCCGGGTGGAACAGTCGGCCCGACCGGTCGTGGGGAGACGGTGGCCGACCGGCCCGGGGCGGGGTGGGTCTCGTGCCGTGCAGCAGTGTCACAGGTGTTCTCCGCTTCGATACCAAGTGACGCCCGAGGGCGTGGGATGGCTCGCCGCGGCGACGCTGACTCGGCGGCAACCGGCCTGACGGCCGATATGGGAGGAACGCTAACGATTTAGAGGTGGCCGAGCGCGACAAAACGACCAAAAGGGTCTGACCGTCTCATGCCATAAGACAGGTTGGGGATGGTTTGTCAGATTGCTGCACGGGACAGCCCTTGTTTCACACGCGATCAGAGCCACCTGGTCGGGTTTGAGAGACTCTGCCCGCGACGTCGCAGGTTCGCGTCGCCCCGTCGAGGGACAGCCGGGACGTGAGGTGCGTGGACGGGCGGGGAGGTCGACGGCTACGGGTTCGAGACAGCCGTCGACGCCGCGATCCAGGTGTCCTGAGCAGCCCAGGCCTACGGGACGCCGTCGTCGCACCGACGACGAAGGCCCGGAACCATCGCGGTTCCGGGCCTTCGTCACATGTCGGGGTGACAGGATTTGAACCTGCGACCTTCCGCTCCCAAAGCGGACGCGCTACCAACCTGCGCCACACCCCGAACGCGCCGTCGTCCGACGACGACCGACCACGCCAGCGGGACGTCCCGCCGCGCAGCATCGGCAACGGCCAAGTGTACGGGGTCCGGAGGGCCACCTGGCGCCACCCCGGCCGACGGGCCACCGCGCCGACCAGCGCGGGCGCACCCACGAGCACCGAGTCCCGCGACCGGCCCGACCTTTGCTAAGGTAGCGCCGCGGACCTCGCCACAACGGCGGGTGCTCTCTGCGCGGATGTAGCTCAATGGTAGAGCCTCAGTCTTCCAAACTGATCACGCGGGTTCGATTCCCGTCATCCGCTCCAGCACGACACGACGGCGGCCCCGGGGTTCTCGGAGCCGCCGTCGTCGTCCCACCCTCGGCCGCGAAGCTGCGCCCTACCTCGCGAGCCTGCGCCGCTCGAGCGGCAGACGGCGCCCGGGCGCTCCGGGAAGGAATGTCGGCCTCGCGGCGTTGGGTCGACATGCCCCCTTCCAGGGATCACCGGCCGACACCTCCCCGTCGGAGCCCGTCGCGCCCCTCCTCGCACAGGTCGACGCCCTGGCGTGGGACCGGAACCGGGCCAGGGCGACCGGGATGAGACGGCGTTGCAGCGCAGTCCGGGGGCCGATAGCCTCGGGCCAGACACCAGGACTTCGCAGGGCACCGCGCCGGTACGGCCGAGGGCAGCAGCTGCGAGCGACGGCACAGGACGAGGAGGGCGACCATGACCACGCGTCACGCCGACTCCTCCCGCGCGGTGAGCACCCCCGCGCGCGCCCTGTCCTGTTGTCCGTGTCACCCCTGTCGCTAGAGCGCCCTCCCCCGCAGCGGCGCTCCACCCGACGACAGGCCCTCCGTGGCGCGTCCCCTGCCTGGCGCAGCACCGTGCCACCCCCGCACAGCTCCAGCTGATCCCCCCCTCGGTCCCGGCTCCCCGCCGCAGGCCACCAACGATGAAGAGGAAGTCATGGCACGCATCTACGACGACGTCACGAAGCTCGTCGGCAACACGCCCCTCGTCCGCCTGAACAAGCTCACCGAGGGCCTCGGCGCCACGGTCGTGGGCAAGCTCGAGTTCTACAACCCGGCCAACTCGGTCAAGGACCGCATCGGTGTCGCGATCATCGACGCCGCCGAGGCCTCGGGCGAGCTCAAGCCGGGCGGCACGGTCGTCGAGGCGACGTCCGGCAACACCGGCATCGCCCTGGCCATGGTCGGCGCGGCCCGCGGCTACGACATCGTCCTCACGATGCCCGAGACCATGTCGAAGGAGCGCCGCGCCCTGCTGCGCGCGTTCGGCGCCGAGCTCATCCTCACGCCAGGCTCCGAGGGCATGAAGGGGGCCGTCAACAAGGCCGACGAGATCGTGGCCGAGCGCGAGGGGGCCATCCTGGCCCGTCAGTTCGCCAACGAGGCCAACCCGGCGATCCACCGCGCCACGACGGCCGAGGAGATCTGGGCCGACACCGACGGCGAGGTCGACATCGTCGTCGCCGGCATCGGCACGGGCGGCACCATCACGGGCGTCGGCCAGGTCCTCAAGGAGCGCAAGCCGGGCGTGCAGATCGTCGCGGTCGAGCCCGAGGAGTCCGCGATCCTCAACGGCGGCGCCCCCGGCCCGCACAAGATCCAGGGCATCGGCGCGAACTTCGTGCCCGAGATCCTCGACACGTCCGTGTACGACGAGGTCATCGACATCAACGCCGAGACCGCCGTCGAGTACGCGCGTCGCGCCGCCAAGGAGGAGGGCCTGCTCGTGGGCATCTCGTCCGGCGCGGCGATCGCCGCGGCGCTGCGCCTCGCGGAGCGTCCCGAGAACGCGGGCAAGCTCATCGTCGTCATCATCCCGTCCTTCGGCGAGCGCTACCTGACCTCCGTGCTGTACGCCGACCTGCTGGACTGATGAGACCTCCCAGTCCACTGCGACGCTTCCTGAGAGTTCTCAGGGAGGACCTCGAGGCCGCACGCCACCGCGATCCCGCGGCGCGGAGCGGCCTCGAGGTCGCGCTCGTCTACCCCGGTCTGCACGCGGTGTGGACCTACCGGCTCACGCACCGCATGTGGCGCGAGCCGGCCCTTCGCCTGCCTGCGCGGGTGATCGCGCAGATCGCCCGGGCAGCCACGGGCGTGGAGATCCACCCGGGCGCGAAGATCGGGCGGCGCCTGTTCATCGACCACGGCATGGGCGTGGTCATCGGGGAGACGGCCGTCGTGGGCGACGACGTGCTGCTCTTCCACGGGTCCACCCTGGGCGGCCGGTCCATGAAGCGCGGCAAGCGGCACCCGACGTTGGGCGACCGGGTCGTCGTGGGCGCCGGGGCCAAGATCCTCGGACCGGTCTGGGTCGGCGACGACGTCCAGGTCGGGGCCAACGCCGTGGTGGTCAAGGACGTGCCGGCCGGATCGGTCGCCGTGGGGGTACCGGCGCGCAACCGCGTCCCGCAGCCGGCCGTGCCGCCGGCGGTCGACCCGGTCGAGGACCCGTCGTTGCTCATCGAGTACGTGATCTGAGCCGCTGAGGGCCGTTCGACGAGAGGGGCGACGCCGTGCGCGTCGCCCCTCTCGTCGAACCCCATTGTTATAGTTGCACAGTAACAACTAGTAGTATGGCGGACATGATCTTCCGCATCGACCCCACCGCGGGCGAGCCGCTCTTCGCGCAGCTCGCCGCCCAGGTGCGCCTCGCGGTCGCCGCAGGCACGGTGCACCCCGGCGAGCGGCTCCCGGCGGCCCGCGACCTCGCGGCCTCGCTCGAGCTCAACGTCCACACCGTGCTGCGTGCCTACCAGGACCTGCGCGACGAGGGCCTCGTCGACCTGCGCCGAGGTCGTGGCGCCGTCGTCACGGCCCAGGCCGCGCACGACTACACGGACCTGCGAGCGGCGATCGACGCCGTCGTGCAGGAGAGCCGCGCACTCTCCCTGCCCCCCGAGACCACCCTCGCCCTGCTCAAGGAGGCACTGCGATGACCACCACCCCGACCGCCACCCGCCCGCGGACCCCCGCCCCGCACCGCCTGTCCACCACTCTCCTGGGCCTGGTGCTGCCCCTCGCGGTCCTGGCCTCGAGCGCCACGGTCGCGCTCTCGTGGCGCGAGCAGCTGCCGGACCCGGTCGCGACGCACTGGGACGCCGCGGGGAACGTCGACGGGTTCGGGTCCCTCGCCGCGAGCGTCACGGTCCCGCTCGCGATCGGCGCGGTCCTCGCGGTGGGCTTCTGGCTCGTCGGCTGGTTCCTCGGCCAGTCCGCGTCGAACCGTCGGATGGCCGGAGGAGTCAGTGCGGGCACGGCGACGTTCCTGGGCGCGACGATGCTCGGGACGCTCGCCGTGCAGCGCGGGCTCGACGACGCCGCGCAGGCCTCCGACGTGGGCGCGGCCATCGCGGTGGCCCTCGGTGCGGGCCTCGTGGTGGGCGTCCTGGTCGGGCTCGTCGCGCCGCGTGACGCCCGTCAGCCCGCCGAGGGCCGGGTCTCGCCGACCGACCCGCGCGCGCCGCTGGGCGCCGACGAGCGCGCCGCCTGGATCCGCACGGCACGTGGCGGTCCGGGCATGGCCGTCGCCGGGGCCGCCGTGGTCGGGACGCTCGCGCTCGTGGTCGTCACCGGCCTGTGGTGGATGATCCTGCTCCCCGTGGTCCTGGGGCTGGTCATGGCCTCGATGATGTCGTGGACCGTGACGGTCGACGCGTCGGGGCTCGAGGTGCGCTCGGCTCTCGGGGTGCCGCGCACGTTCGTGCCGCTCGACGAGGTCGAGGGCGCGCGCGAGGTCACGGTCGACCCGTTCCGGGAGTTCGGCGGCTGGGGCTGGCGCGCGGGTCGCGGGGGCCGCGTGGGCATCGTGGTCCGCAAGGGACCGGGGCTGGAGGTCCGGCGCACGGGCGGGCGCGTGCTCGTCGTGACGGTCGACGACGCCGCTGCCGGGGCGGCGCTCCTCACCTCGCTCGCGGACCGGGCGCGGTAGGTCGACGGGCGGGTCCGGCGGCACGGTAGATTGAGCGGCGGTTCCTAGGACTCCCGGTCCTGGGAATCGTCGCTCGACGCACGTCGAGCCGGCGGACCCGTCCGCACCTCAGCGCCGAGGAACAACGAGGAGAACGCATGCGCATCGGCATCCACACCGGCTACTGGTCGGCCGGCCCCCCGCCCGGGATCCAGGAGGCGGTCGTCGCCGCGGACCGTCTCGGGATCGACTCGGTCTGGACCGCGGAGGCCTACGGGTCCGACGCCTTCACGCCGCTCGCCTGGTGGGGCTCGCACACCTCGCGCATCCGGCTCGGCACCGCGGTCGCGCAGATGTCCGCACGAACCCCCACCGCGACCGCGATGGCCGCGCTCACGCTCGACCACCTCTCGGGCGGCCGGGCGATCCTCGGGCTGGGGGTCTCGGGCCCGCAGGTCGTCGAGGGCTGGTACGGCCAGCCCTACCCCCGGCCGCTGGCCCGCACGCGCGAGTACGTCGAGATCGTGCGCGAGGTGATCGCACGCCGAGGCCCCGTGACCTACGACGGCCAGTTCTACCAGCTGCCCCTCACGGGCGAGGGCACCACCGGGCTCGGCAAGGCGCTGCGCTCGACGGTCCACCCGCTGCGCCTCGAGATCCCGATCCACCTCGCGGCCGAAGGCCCCAAGAACGTCGCGCTCGCGGCCGAGGTCGCCGACGGCTGGCTCCCCCTGTTCTACAGCCCCCGCATGGACGAGATGTTCCGCGGGCTGCTCGACGACGGCTTCGCGAAGCGCTCGTCCGAGCGCTCCCCCGCGTCCGACTTCGAGGTCTCGGCGACCGTCCCGGTCGTGGTGGCCGACGACGTCGAGCAGGCGGCCGACAAGGTGCGACCCTTCATCGCGCTGTACGTGGGCGGCATGGGGGCCAAGGGCGCGAACTTCCACCGCGACGCGCTCGACCGGCTCGGGTACTCGGACGCGTGCGACGAGATCCAGGCGCACTACCTGGCCGGTCGCAAGGCCGAGGCCGTCGCGGCCGTCCCGACGGCCCTGGTGGAGGACGTCGCGCTCGTGGGGCCCGAGGCCAAGATCGCCCGCGACCTCGAGGCGTGGCGCTCGACCGCGGTCACGACCCTCCTGGTCCAGGGCGACCCGACGGCGGTGCGTACCGTCGCGGGCCTGCTCGCGACGGTCCAGGGCCGCTGAGCCGCGCGGACCGCTGAGCCGGTCGCCCGGCGGGGCGAACCGCTGGGTGCGGAGCTCTTGTCGCGACACGCCGACCGGAGCGAGCGCTGCTCCGCACTCAGCGGTCCGGGTCCTGCTCCGGGAACCAGACCGCCCGCCGCAGGTCCACGCGCTCGCTGCCCGGGCGCAGCGGACAGCCCTCGGCCCGCAGGTTCGCGAGCGCGGTCCCCAGGTGGTGCGCAGGGGGCGAGCCGGCCGCGTTAACGACGCGCCACCAGGGCAGCCCCGGGCCGCCCGGGCCGTCGCCGTCGGCGCGCGCGAGCACCTGCCCGACCTGCCGCGGGCCGCCCCGCCCGAGGGTCTCCGCGACGATCTCCGCGACGAGCCCGTACGTCATGGCCCGCCCGGCGGGGATGGTCTCGACGAGCGCGAGCACGGCGTCCGCGTACTCCCGGCGTGCGGCACCCGGGTCCGTCTCCTGGTTCACCGGGCGAGCGTACCCGCGGGACTCCGGCCCACCGGGCGGCCGTACCTGCGAACCGGCTCCCCTCCCCCGTCGAGAAGTGAGTTGACGCCCCTGATCCGGGCAGATCAAGGGCGTCAACTCACTTCTCGACGGCAGGGCGCCGTGGAGGCACGCCCGCGCGCTATTCCCCTGGCCCGCTCCCCCGCCCCGCCGTGATGATGGGTACCATGACCGAACCCACCCGCCGTCCCCTGCCCGCCGGCTACCGCCTCACGCCGCTGACGGAGGCGGACAAGCGCGCCGTCCTCGAGGTCGACACCTGGGCGTTCCCGTCCGAGGTCGACCTCGACGAGCAGGTCCAGCACCCGCTCCCGCTCACGTGGTCCCGGACGTTCGGGGTCGTCAGCGAGCACGAGGACGCCGACGCCGTCCCGTTCGACGGCGCCGTCCCGACCGTGAGCGAGCTCGCGGCCATGCACGCCTCGTACCCGTTCGCCGAGTTCCCCGTGCCAGGCACGACGCTGCCCGTGAGCGGCCTGACGTGGGTCGGGGTCCATCCGCAGCACCGCCGTCGCGGCATCCTCAGCGCCATGATCGACGTGCACTTCGAGCAGGCGAGGGCCGCGGGTGAGCCGGTCTCGGCGCTCTTCGCGGCCGAGGCGGCCATCTACGGCCGGTTCGGCTACGGCCAGGCGGCCCAGGACCTGCGCCTGACGATCCCGCGCGGCGCGGCCCTGCGGGACGTCCCGGGCGCCGACGAGCACACGGTCCGCATCGAGAAGGCCGACCGGGCGCGCCACGGCGAGCTGGTCGACACGCTGCACCGGGCCGCTGGTGCCGACCCTGGTGGGCACGGCACGGGCGTCAACCGCCCCGGCTGGGTCACGCGCGAGTCGCCCGAGCTCCAGGAGGCCTGGTGGTCCGACCCGGCGGCGTTCCGTCGTGGCCGCGAGTCGCAGCGCATCGTGGTCGTCGAGCGCGACGGCGAGCCGCGCGGCTACGCGACGTTCCGCCGCAAGGTGTCGTGGGAGACCACCGGTCCGCGCGGGACCGTGAGCACGGGCGAGGTCGTCGCGCTCGACGCCGCGGCCGCTCGCGCCCTGTGGGGCGTCCTGACGGACCTCGACCTGACGAGCGAGGTCGAGCCGTTCATGATCCCCGTGGACGACGTCGTCACGCACCTCCTCGTGAACCCGCGCGCCGCGGCGGGGCGGGTCGCGGACAACCTGTGGGTCCGCGTGCTCGACGTCCCCGTGGCGCTCGCGGGGAGGCGGTACGCGGGCGACGTCGACGTGGTGCTGCACCTGACCGACGCGCGCGTCCCGGAGAACGCCGGCCACTGGCGCCTGCGCGCCACGGCGTTCGGGGACGCGGCGTGCGAGCGCACCGAGGACCCGGCTGACCTGTCTCTCGACGTGCGCGAGCTGGGCTCGGCGTTCCTGGGCGGCGTCTCGCTGGCCTCGCTCGCGACGGCCGGGCTCGTGTCGGAGCACCGTCCGGGTGCGCTCGCCGCAGCGAGCGCCGCGTTCGGGTGGCCCGTGGCGCCCGTCTCGAGCTGGGTGTTCTGACGGGTCCGGCGCCGAGAGCGTGGGGGGGGGGGGGGGGG
>NZ_JACSQE010000006.1:125729-267780 GCF_014836745.1 Oerskovia gallyi | reverse complement strand
CCCGGGGGGGGGGGGGGGCGCCGTCGTCGGGAGGCTCGAACGGTGCGGGCCGCCGCAGGGGTCAGGCCGAGACCGTCTCCCGGGGGAAGAGGCGCGCCATGACGTCGGCGAGCGTGATGACCCCGGCGACCGTGGCGCCGTCGGTCACGACGGCCAGGTGGTTGCGGGTCTCGCGCATCTGGGCCAGGGCCGCGTAGACGGGGACGGAGGTCCCCAGGGTGAAGGGCGCCCGCATGAGGTCGGCCGCGGGGCTGTCCTCGGCGACGTCGAGCGTGTCGCGCACGTGCACCACGCCCGAGACCGCGGAGCCGTCGCCGAGCAGGATCCGCAGGTGGCCCGACGTGCGCGTGGCCTCCTGGACGTCGCGGACCGTGGCGTCGAGCGGCACCTTCGTCGGCCTCCCGCTGTCGGCGAGCAGGTCGCCCACCGTGAGGGTCTGCAGGTCCAGCGCCCCGGAGAGCTGGGCGAAGTAGGACGGGTCCAGGGCGCCGACGTTCGCCGAGTGCTCGACGAGGTGGCGCAGGTCGTCTGCGCTCTGCCCGGAGGCGACCTGGCCGGTCGGCTCGACGCCCACCCTGACCAGGCACCAGTTCGCCATGTTGTTCAGCCCGGTCAGCAGGGGGCGTGTCAGCCACATGAAGCCGCGCATCGGGATGGCGAGCAGGGTCGCCGAGGTCTCGGGGTGAGCGATGGCCCAGGACTTGGGGGCCATCTCGCCGACGACCAGGTGCAGGAACGTCACGATGATCAGCGCGAGGACGAAACCGGCGACGTCCGCAGCCCACAGCGGTGCGCCCCACGCCTCGAAGGCCGGGGTGAGCCAGTGGTGGACGGCAGGCTTGGTGATCGCGCCGAGCGCCAGCGTGCAGGCGGTGATGCCGAGCTGGGACCCGGCGAGCAGCACGGTCAGCTCGGTCGAGCTGCGCAGCGCGGCGCGCGCCGAGCGGCTGTTGGGGGCGGCGTCCTCGAGACGGTGCCGCTTGGCGGCGAGCAGCGCGAACTCGACGGCGACGAAGAACGCGCTGAGCGCGATGATGACGACGGTGATGGCCACGACGACCCAGGGGTTGCTCATCGGTCACCCTCCTCGGTCTGGGCCTCGGACGCCTCGGGCGTCGTGGCGGGGTCTGGCTCGGGCGTGGCGGGCGGCTGGTGGTCGGTCGGGAAGATCACGCGGACCAGGGACGGGACGTGTCGTTCGACCTCGACCACGTCGACGCGCATCCAGGCCGGCTCGGGCTCGTCGGTCAGGGCGAGGTCGGCGGGGTCCAGGGGGAGCTGGACGACGATGCTCTCGCCGGGCTCGAGCAGCGATCCGTGGTGGTCGATCACGAGGCCTGCGATCGTCTCGTAGTCGCCGCGGGGCAGGTCGCGGCCGATCGCACGCTCGACCTCGTCGATGTGGGTGTCGCCGGGCATGACCCAGATCCCGTCGTCGTCCCGGGGGGCGATGGTGGGCGTCGCGGGGTCGTGCTCGTCGGTGATCTCGCCGACGAGCTCCTCGGCCAGGTCCTCGGCCGTCAGGACGCCCGCGAAGCCGCCGTACTCGTCGATCACGCACGCGAGCTGGTTGTGGGTCTCGGTCAGCTCGCGCAGCGCGTCGGGCAGGCTCATCGCCGTCGGGATCACGACCACGGGGCGCATGAAGCTGCGGGCCTGGACCTCGTCGCGGTGCGCGGTGGTCAGGACGTCGACGAGGTGGACGACGCCGACGACCTGGTCGTCGTCGGTCAGCACGGGGTAGCGCGAGTGACCGGCAGCCATGCGGGCACGCACCTCGGCGAGGGTGTCGTCGACGTGCACGACGTCGACGTGGGCACGCGGGATCATGGCGTGCTCGACGTCCTGGTCGGGGAAGTCCAGGATGCGGTCCAGGAGCACGGAGAGCTCGGCGGGGAGGTCGCCGCTCTGGCGCGAGTCCGCGACGATGTGCTCGAGGTCACGGGCCGTGGCCGAGTGCTCGACGTCGTGGACAGGCTCGATCCGCAGGGCTTTGAGCAGGAGGTTCGAGGCCTGGTCGAAGATCTTGATGAGCCACCCGAACACGGCGAGGTAGATGGTCGTCGAGCGGGCGAGCCACAGGGCGACGGGCTCAGGGCGGGCGATCGCGAGGTTCTTGGGGAACAGCTCGCCGAAGATCATCTGGACGAACGTCGAGAACACGAGCGCCAGGACGGTGCCCACGGCGATGCCCACGCCGGTCGGTACACCGACCCCGCCCAGGGCAGTACCCAGGGACTCACCGACGAGCGGCTCGGCGACGTAGCCGACCAGCAGCCCCGTCACCGTGATGCCGAGCTGGGCGCCCGAGAGCATGAAGGACGTGCGCTTGGTGACCGCCAGGGCGCGCTTGGCGCCGGCGTCCCCGGTGCCGGCACGCGCACTCAGGCGCGACCGGTCCACGGCCATGTACGCGAACTCCTGGGCGACGAAGTAGCCGGTCACAGCCGTGATCGCGACGATCACGACGACGCCGAGCAGCAGTGTCAGCACCCACATCAGAACCTGCACCCCCTCGTCGCAGCATCGGTGGCCGGCACAAGGGGGTTCGTACTGTCTGCGTCCATGTCTCTCTCAGATCGCGGGTAGATTCCGACAGGTCAACGCGGAAGCGCGCCCGGGCGTTCCCGGAATCTCGCTCCTATTCTCCCTGCCGCCGGCCCGTGCTCCGTGCAGGGGGGCTCGGGGGGCAGGGGGACCGGCGACGTAGGGTGTGAGCGACGACCGACGACCGGACCGAGGAGTGCGACGTGGCGACGAAGGCCGTGGCAGAGGCGACCGTCAGCGACGTGCTGGCCGAGCTGAGGGCCCTCGAGGACCCGAAGATCCGTGCGGTCAACGAACGCCACGGCGACGACCACGGCGTCAACCTCACCAGGCTGCGCGCGGTCGCGAAGTCCCGGGGGACGCAGCACGACCTCGCGGGTCAGCTCTGGGAGACGGGCGACACCGCGGCGCGGCTCGTCGCGATCCTGGTCTGCCGCCCCAAGGACTGGTCGGCCGACGAGCTCGACGCCATGCTGCGTGACGCGCGCGTCCCCAAGGTGCACGGCTGGCTCGTGAGCTACGTCGTCAAGAAGAGCCCGCACGTCGAGCTTCTGCGCACCGCGTGGTTCGCCGACCCCGACCCGGTCGTCCAGAGCGCTGGGTGGGCCCTGACGACCGCCCGGGTCGCGAAGTCCCCCGAGGGCCTTGACCTGCCCGGGCTCCTCGACCGTGTCGAGGCCGACATGAAGGACGCGCCCGAGCGCCTCCAGTGGGCCATGAACGAGTGCCTCGCGACCATCGGCATCCACCACCCCGAGCTCCGCGACCGTGCGGTCGGCATCGGTGAGCGGCTCGAGGTCCTCAAGGACTACCCGACGCCGCCGGGCTGTACGTCGCCCTTCGCCCCGACGTGGATCGCGGAGATCGTCCGGCGCCAGACGACGGCGTAGCGCCTCCCGCCCCGGGCCCGACGGCGGAGCGCACCTGGCGCGCGAGGCCGCGGGCCGCCGTCGGGCAGGGTGTGGAGCACGATCGTGACGACGAGAAGACAGGAACGAGGCGACCCATGACGACGGCAGCCGACCACGACGCCTACATCGCCGCAGCGCCCGAGGCGTTCCAGCCCTCGCTGAGACGGCTGCGCGCTCTCCTGGCCGGTGCCCTGCCGGACGCGGACGAGATCGTGGCGTACGACATGCCGGGGTTCACGATCGGCGGCTCGGTCGTCGCCGGCTATGCGGCGTTCAGCAAGCAGTGCGGGCTGTACGTCCTTCCGGGTGCCATCTCCGAGCATGCCGGGGAGATCGCTGCCGCGGGCTTCAGGGCGACCAAGACCGGCGTCACCTTCTCGCCCCGCAAGCCGATCCCGGACGATCTCGTCGAACGCCTCGCGCGCGCGTCGCGCCAGGAAGCCGGGGCCTGACGCCTCAGGGGCCGATCAGCCGGTCGGCCCCTGAGGCGTCAGGCCCGCGAAGGCGCCGCTACCGCGCCACGCTCTCCTCGACCGGCACGACCTCCCCGGTCACGCAGTCAGCGCGGAACGCCCGCTCGAAGCGGTCGTCGCCGGCCTGGACCGCGCACCTCACGACCACGAAGCCCGCAGCGACGTCCTGCGCGGTCACGGTGTAGGTCGGCGTGAAGTACAGGGCGTCCTCGCCGGGCGCCAGGCGCTCGGCCGGGAACTCGGCCGCGACGTCCCCGTCGAAGGTCCCGCTCAACGCAGCCGTGACCGGCTCCGTGCCACGGTGCCGGAAGCGCCCGGTGAACGCCAGGATGTCGCCCGCGCGCAGCCCCGGCGCGGCCGGTCCGTAGTTGACGTCCTGCGCCTCGCGCGTGCCGAGGACCTGGTCGCCGTCGTACCCCTGGCCGATCTCCTTCCAGGTGTGCACGCCCCAGTCGCCGCCCTCGGCCGAGATGACGTGCGACGCGCCCACGCTGACCCACTGGGCGGGACGCCCGGGGGTGATCGAACGCAGCACCACCGTGAAGGCGCCGCCGTCGTCGTCCTGGTAGGTCCGGGTGGCGTCGGCGAGGGCGGCGGGGGACAGGGCGTCGGCGTCGACGCGGGCGAACACGATCTCGCTGTACCCGGCGCGCTCGTAGAGCACGCCGAGCGACCCGTCGCCGAGCACGGTGCCCGTCGAGTAGGCGCTCGAGCCCGCGCAGATCGTCAGCGCGGGCCGCCAGGTCGTGCCCTCGTCGTGCGAGATGCTGAGCACCGTGTTGCGGCGCAGGTCGGCGTCGCGGTTGTTGGTCACGAGCAGGGGAGCGGCCGCGTCGGTGACGGCCCCGAGCCGCAGGATGCTGCCGTTGTCGCTCGGGTCGGGCAGGTCCGGCACGGGCGTCAACGGCCCGTAGGAGTGGCCGCCGTCGGTCGAGACGGCCTGCACCCGGCAGCCCTTGGCGCGCGAGCTCAGGAGCACGCGTCCGTCGTGCAGCTCCACGACCTTGTTCTCGTTGGCGCCTGGCCCCGTGGGTTCGCCCAGCGTCCACGTGTCGCCGTGGTCGTCCGAGTACGCCGACGCGGCGCGGATCTCCCCGCCCAGGAGCAGGACCATCTGCTGGAGCAGGCGCCCCGCGTACGGTCCGGTCTCGAGCTGGATCCCGGCGCCGGCCGCGGCGAAGAGCCCTGTGACGCCCTGCGGCTTGAGCGAGGCCGTCATACGCCGGTGGGACCAGGTGAGGCCGTCGTCGTCGGAGGACGACAGGTCGACGTGCTGGACGTCGTCCTCGGGCTCGAGCCCCTCGACCGCCTCGAAGAACCCGGCGTGGGTCCCCGCGGCGTGGAAGCAGAATATCCGCCCCGTCACCTTGTCGACGAGCAGGCTCGGGTCGCCGAAGCCCTGGAGCCCCGTACCGACGCGCACGTCCTGCTGCGGACCCCACGTGCGCCCGTGGTCGAGGCTGCGCCGGACCAGGAGGTCGATCGTGTTCGGCAGGTCGTCGAGGTTGGGTCGCCCGTCGTACGCCGCGAGGACCGTGCCGCGCGTCGAGACGGCCAGGGCGGGGATGCGGTACTGGCGGTGGCCGCCGGCGCCGCGGGCGGCGAGCACCTGATGGGTGATTTCGTGGGGGTTCGTGCGCATCCCCTAGATGTACCCCGGCCCGCGCCCAGGACCAAGCTCCGCCGGGCCCGTCAGGCGGACCGGGCCTCGCGCGCGGGCGACCACGGGACCGCGCGGCCCGCGGCGAGCGAGGCCGGGACCGACAGCACCCGCTGGTTCGTGCTCCCGCGGAACGGGAGCGTGAGGTCGCGGCGCGCGACCTCGAACCGGCCGTCGACCAGGACGTCGAGCTCGGCGAGCAGGTCCTGCTTGTCGTCCGACCCCGCGCTCAGCTCCTCGAACGTGTAGCCGGTCCAGCACCACACGTCCTTGCTCCGGCCGTGCTGCTCACGCAGGCGCCGCACGATGCGCAGGCACACGCCGGTGTTGAGGAACGGCTCGCCGCCGAGCAGGGACAGGCCCTGCACCGACTCGTGCGCGAGGTCGGCGAGCATCCGCTCCTCGAGCTCGTCCGTGTACGGGGAGCCGTAGCGAAAGCTCCAGGTCGCCTCGTTGAAGCAGCCCTCGCACGCGAACAGGCACCCGCTCACGTACAGGCTGCACCGCACGCCCTCGCCGTCGACGAACACGAACGGCTTGTAGTCCGCGACGTGACCCCGGCTGAGACGCTCGGCGAGCCAGCCGGGCTGCGGGTCCCGCGGCACGACGGCCCTCAGCCTTCCGCGGTGCCGACGTCGCCCGAGTCTCCTGGTGACCCCGGCTGGTCGAGGTCACCGAGGCTCACGGCCCCCGCCATGTGCTTGACGCGCGAGGAGATCTCGACGTGCCGCCCGTGCACCATGGGGCGCTGCTGCGGGTTGCCGAGGTACCCGCACGTGCGCTTGACGACGTCGCACGTACGCGGGTCGGTGTTGCCGCAGCCCGGGCACGCGAAGCCGCGCGCCGTCGGCGTGAAGTCGCCCGCGTACCCGCACGCGTAGCAGCGGTCGATCGGGGTGTTCGTGCCGAGGTACCCCACGCGGTCGTAGGCGTAGTCCCACACGGCCTCGAGCGCCTTGGGGTTCTGCTGGAGCACCGGGTACTCGCAGTAGTGGATGAAGCCGCCCGACGCGTACTGCGGATAGTCCATCTCGAAGTCGAGCTTCTCGAACGGCGTCGGGTCCTTGCGCACGTCGTAGTGGAAGCTGTTCGTGTAGTACTCCTTGTCGGTGATGTCGGCCACCACCCCGAACTTCTCCCGGTCGAGCCGCGCGAACCGGTCCGTGAGGCTCTCGCTCGGGGTCGAGTAGACGCTGAACTGGTAGCCGTGCTCGGCCGTCCAGGCGGACGTGTGCTCCTTGAGGGTGCGCAGCACGCGCAGCGTCATCTCCTTGGCCTCCGGGTCGGTCTCCCAGGCGCCGCCGTGGAACGCGGCCGCGACCTCGTACAGCCCGATGTACCCGAGCGAGACGGTCGCGCGCCCGTCGCGGAAGAGCTGGTCGACGTCGTCGTCCGGCGCGAGCCGCTCACCGAACGCACCATGCACGTACAGGATCGGGGCGTTGCCCGGGACGGCCTCCTTGCACCGCTCGACGCGGTAGACGAGCGCGTCGCGGACCGTGGCCAGCCGCTCCTCCAGGAGGTCCCAGAACGCCTCCTGGCTGCCGCGGGCCTCGAGCGCGATGCGCGGCAGGTTGAGCGTCACGACGCCCAGGTTCATGCGGCCTTCGACCACGTCGTTGCCGTCCGCGTCTCGCCACCCCTGGAGGAACGAGCGGCAGCCCATGGGCATCTTGAAGCTGCCCGTGAGCTCGACGATCTTGTCGTAGCTCAGCACGTCGGGGTACATGCGCTTGGTCGCGCACTCGACGGCGAGCTCCTTGAGGTCGTAGTTCTCGTCGCCCGGTTCCAGGTTGACCCCGCGGCGCAACGTATAGATGAGCTTGGGGAAGATCGCGGTACGCCCCTCGGCTCCCAGGCCCTTGATGCGGATCTGCAGGATCGCACGCTGGATCTCACGCTCGAGCCAGCCCGTGCCCAGCCCGAAGCCCACCGACGTGAAAGGCGTCTGCCCGTTGGACGTGAACAGCGTGTTGATCTCGTACTCGAGGCTCTGCATCGCGTCGTAGATGTCCTTGGCCGTCTTGGCCCGCGCGTACGCGTCGTGCGTCGAGGCGTCGGGGAGCCAGTGCTCGGCCTCGACGAGGTGCTTGGCGTAGTTGAGCTCGGCGTACGGGGCCAGGAGCTCGTCGATCCGGTTGACCGAGCAACCGCCGTACTGGCTCGAGGCGACGTTCGCGATGATCTGCGTGATCTGCGCGGCCGCGGTCTGGATCGAGCGGGGCGGCTCGACCTGCGCGTTGCCGATGCGGAACCCCTCGGACAGCATCGTCCGGAAGTCGATCAGGCAGCAGTTCGTCATGGGCGCGTACGGGTGGTAGTCGAGGTCGTGGTAGTGGATGTCGCCCTTCTGGTGGGCGTTCGCGACGTGCGGGGGCAGCATGCGCAGACCGATCGCCTTGCCGACCGCGCCCGCCGTCAGGTCGCGCTGGGTGTTGAAGACGTCCGAGTCCTTGTTCGCGTTCTCGTTGACGACCGCCGAGTCCTTGCTGATCAGCCCCACGATCGAGTGGTTGAGGTCGGTCGAGCGGCTGCGCGCGAAGTCCCGCTGGACGCGATAGTCGATGTAGGCCTTCGCCACCTCGTACTCGCGCGAGGCGAGCAGCTCGTGCTCGACCACGGCCTGGATCTCGTAGATCTGCACGACGCCCGTGAAGCGCAGCGAGATCTCGGCCACCACCCGGGCGAGCACCGCGTCGAGCGCTCGCTCGTGGGAGGGCGTCGCGGCCCCGTGGACCTCCTCGTAGGCCTTGCGGAGCGCCGCGCGGATCCGGGCGTCGTCGAACGCGAGCGCTCGACCGTCACGCTTGAGCACCGTGAGAGCGCCCGTCGCCCCCGACGTGACGTCCTCGCCCTGCTCGACCCCGACCAGGCCCATGCGACCACAACCTCTCTGCGGGACGCCTCCGGCCTGCACAGGCAGGAGGAGGCGCCGATGACTACTAGATGTAGTAGCAATTACACCCGTGCAATCCCACATGTAGTGGCCAATCTCGGGCGCGCCGGGACCTTCCTCCCTGAGGTCGGGACGTTGGTCACCCGTGGGGAGGACCTTTGGGTCCGCTGCTCAGGCGGGGGCGACGCAGGTGAGCGACCCGGCTGTCGAGTCGCTGCGAAGCCTGGTAGACCGGGCAGGGTGGGCGGTGCGCCGATGCCCTCCCGCGGACGAAGGAGCCAGGACATGACCCGTCGACACGTCGCGTGGGCAGGCGAGGACGATCCCGGTCGGGTGGACGCCGCCGTCCTGTCCCTCGGCGCCGACCGGTTCGAGGCACTGGGCACCTCGTGCTCGACGACGTGGGTCATGGCGTGGTCCCTGACCCTCGGGCCACGGTGGGTCACGCGGCGGCTCGACGTGACCGTGCGCGGACAGGACTGGTCACGGGACCTGCGGCTCGAGCGCAGCAGCGCAGGGGAGTGGAGCGCACGGGTCGGGCACGTCGGCTCAGCCCCTGTCGATCTCGCGACTCCCGGGACCGACGACCCGTCGGCGCTCGCGGACGCGCTCGACTGCGACCTCGCGCTGTGCCCGGTCACCAACTCCATGCCGGTCCTGCGCCTGGGGCTGCTGGGACCGGACGCCCCCGCCGAGCCGACCCGGCTGACCATGGCCTGGGTCGAGGTCCCGTCGCTGCGTGTGCTGCGCAGCGACCAGGTGTACACGGCGCACGCCCCCTACGACCCCGAGGCCGGTCGCGCGGTCGTCAGGTACTCGAGCGCGACCCGCGACGTCACCGCGGACCTCACCGTCGACGAGGACGGGATCGTCATCGACTATCCGCACCTTGCCCGGCGGACAGGCTGAGGAGCGCGCCCACCGTGCGACTCCGGCAGGTCGCGACCGGCGGGAGCCGCCTACAGTGAGAGCGACCGGTGGTCGGCACCCCCGCAGGAGGAACTCATGGTCGAGGCAGCGGACGCGCAGGGCCGGATCGAGCCGCCCGCCGCGGGCGACGAGGTCGCGACGCTCCTCGGGTCCCTCGAACGTCAGCGCGCCACGTTCGCGTGGAAGGCCGGCGGGCTGGACGCGGACGGGCTCGCGGTACGCGTCGCGGCGTCCGCGGTCACTCTCGGTGGCCTCCTCAAGCACCTTGCGTTCACCGAGGAGCTGTGGTTCTCGACCAAGCTGCACGGGCGCCCTCCAGGAGCGCCCTGGGACGCGGTCGACTGGGACCGTGACCCGCAGTGGCCGTGGACCTCGGCAGCGCAGGACGCACCGCGGTACCTGTACGACCTGTGGCGTGCCGCCGTCGTCCGGTCCCGCGCGGCGATCGACGAGGCGCTCGCGGACGGCGGCCTGGACCGCCGTCTCGTCTGGCAGCCCGAGGCCGGGGCCGACGGGGAGCGGTCGAGCCTGCGCAGGGTCCTGGTCGACCTGATCGAGGAGTACGCCCGGCACGTGGGGCACGCCGACCTGATCCGCGAGTCGATCGACGGCCTGGTCGGCGAGGACCCGCCCGGCATCCCCGCGGAGTACCCGCCGCCAGGACGGTGACGGTCGGCCGCAGGCGGGTGAGGGCCGCCCCGTCGGGCGAGCACGTGGCGCGCCGCACTAGCCGCCTGATCCGTGCGCTGCGGGTCGCGCCGGCAGGCCCGTGGGCCGGCCGCCCGCATCGCCCGAGGGGTCGTTCTCCGAGCCTGCGGACCGTGACCGTGGCCTCGACACGTCCGCCGACCCCGCGGAGCTCTCGCTGGTCAGCACGATCGCGACCCCCACGGCGCAGAGCACGAAGCCGGCGAGAGTCGTCGCCGTGAGCCTCTCGCCGAGGATCGCCGCGCCCGCGGCGGCCGTCGCCGGTGCGATGAGGAAGAGGAGCGCGTTGAGCGCGGTGATGCCCACGCGGCGCAGCAGCCACCAGTAGAGACCGTAGGCGGCGAGCGTCGGGACGGCAGCCGCGAACGCGGCCGCGAGCCAGAAGGAGGTCGAGGCAGGTGGCGTGAGCGTTCCCGTCGCCGCGGCGAGAGCCACGAGCGCCACGGCCGTCACGACGACGTGGATGGTCAGCGTCGCCAGGACGCCTGCGTGCGCGTCCGATCGTCGCTGGAGGAAGGTGGCGACGATGAGGCAGGACATGGCGAGCACGGGCAGCAGGTAGACCGCCGGTTGCGTGGCCGAACCCTCGAGCTGCGACCGCACGACCAGGAGAACCCCGACGGCGCCGACGAGCAGCCCCGCCCACTGCGCTCCGCGCACCCGGAGCCCCAGCAGCGGCCCGACGAGCACCGCGACCACGAGCGGCTGCACCGCGTCGATCAGCGCGACCGTGCCCGTCGCGACGCCGGCCGATATCGCGGCGTAGACGAAGACGCAGTAGCCGAACTGGGCGAACAAGCCGACGACGGACTGACGCCGCAGGGCTGCCGTACCCACCTCGCGGACCGCACCGGTGGCGAGCCCGAGGACGAGCAGCACGCCCGCCAGGGGGACGAACCGCCACACGAGCAGCGTGAGCGGCGAGACCTCGACCGTGGCGATCGCCGCGACGAGGAAACCGGAGCTCCAGGTCGCCACGAACGCGGTAGCCGCCAGCACCGTCACACCGACAGGTAGTAGACCGATCTGTTTACTCATCGTCGCGACTATACAGACTTGTATAGTTGGTGTCGTGCCTACGCCTGTGCCCGAGCTCGCTCCGCTGACCCCCGGCGCTCGTCGCGTCCTCGACGCCGCATCACGGCTCTTCTACGAGCGCAGCATCCACTCGGTCGGCGTCGACGCGATCGCCGAGGCCGCGGGCGTCACCAAGAAGACGCTGTACGACCGGTTCGGTTCCAAGGAGGCACTGGTGGTGGCGTATCTCCAGCACCGGGATGCGCGATGGCGGGAGCATGTCGAGGAGCGCCTGGCCATGGTTCCCGCACCGGGCGTCGAGCGAGTGCTGGCGGTCTTCGACGCCGCGGTCTCCTGGTCCGCCGAGAACAGCTCCAAAGGGTGCAGCGCCATCAACGCACGGGCCGAGGTCGGCGACGGGCACGACGGTCACCCAGTGTTCCCCGAGGTGGTGCGCCAGAAGGCATGGCTGCTCGAGCTGTTCGACGAGCTGTGCCGGGAGGCCGGGGTGCGGGACCCTGCCGCGACGGCGCGCGCCCTGATGCTGCTCTACGAAGGCGCCATCGTCACGGTCGGCATGGAGACGTTCGCGCATCCCTTCGAGAGGGCTCGGGGTGTGGCGCGCGTCCTGCTCGAGTCGCAACCACCGCTGACGGAATAGGCCTGCACGCCGTAGCGTCTGCGCGCACCGGCGGGCAGGGCGCCGGAGGCGAGGTGGTGGAGGGGCACGCCGGGAGCGGTCAGCTCCCGTCGCGCAGGTCGCGGGGCGGGGTGTCGTCGAGCACGATGCGGTCGAAGACCGCGGTGCACGTCTCGCCCAGGGGCGCCTGCGCGAGGAAGCCCACCCGGACCGGCTCGTCGGAGTAGAGGCGGAAGAGGCGGACGAACTCCCACGCCTCGCCGTCGCGCGAGGCGTGGAACGCCCACGCGGGGCCGGTCCGCACGACCCGCAGGTGCACGGTCTCGGCGTCGACGTCCCAGGAGTTGCAGTCGTCGGTGTACTCGTTCGTGACGGTCGAGACGACCATCGCCTGGCCGTTCGGCGCCTGCTCGAAGCAGAGCTTGGCCCAGTGCGCGTCGTCGGCCCACAGCACCAGGGCGCCCGCGTCGAACGTCGTGCGCTCGGTCGTCACGCGGACCCGGGCGGCCAGCGCGAGTTCGGCGGGGGCGTCGAACACGAGCGCCGGGGCAGCGTGCTGGGGTGCGGCGCCCAGGGCGTCGTTCGTCCAGTCGGTGCCCGACGGGGCAGTCACGGTCACGGCGCCGTCAGCGACCTGACCTGCGCCTTCGTGGGACAGCCAGTGCAGCGGGGGGAGAGAGATGTTCGTCACGGCCGACACCCTACCCACGCGAGCGCTCGGATGTGGAAGCGCTCCCGCGTGGCGTGCGCCGCCGTCGGGCAGGAGCACCGACGGCGAGCCCGCCCGGCATCGGTGCTCCCCGTCCGTCAGGACGGCAGCGGGTCCAGGCGGAACGTCGCCGCGGCGCCCCCGGCGCCGGTCACGGAACCGACGATCGCAGGCCCGTAGCGGTCGTACTTCGCGTGGTAGGCCGCGTCGAGCGCCGGGTGGACCGAGCCGTCGGGCTCCACGAACGCGACGTCCTTCTCGACTCCTCCTGCCCGGATCCGACCGCGCGGATCGGCGAGGGCACGGCGGAACCAGCCGTTGTCCCGGCCGTAGGCCGACCGGACGTAGATGTCGTCTCCCACCCGCACGACCCAGATGGTCACGAACGGGCGCAGGCTCCCGTCGGCGCGCAGCGAGGAGACCTGGAGCTCCTCGGCACCGCCGACCTTGTCGAGCTCGTCGTCGGTCCAGGCGGTCGTCGTCCGTTCGGTCATGGCTCGCGCTCCTCGGTGGTCGCTGGTCGTCGATCGGCGGGAACGGTCTGACGGGACCGCCTCCCGTCCGAACATACGGCGGACCGGCGCGCGCTGGGAGGTTCTCCTGGTACCCCGCACCGCTCGGCTCCCTCGCCCGCGCGTCCGTGACCAGCTGCCGTTGCGGTCCCCGTCGCGCGGAGCGAGACTCGGTCGATGGCGAGCGCGCGCATCACGGCCACCGACGACAAGGCGATCCTGCAGCGGTCTCTGCAGGCCGCGCGCGACGCGCTGCTCTGGAAGGTCGAGGGGCTCGACGAGCGCTCGGCCCGCTGGCCGTGGACCCCCACGGGGACGAACCTGCTCGGGCTGGTCAAGCACGCGGCCGGGGTCGAGGTCGGCTACTTCGGTCAGGCCTTCGGGCGTGGATGGCCGAGACCGGACGAGCTGCCCTGGATCGACGACGACGCCGAGGACGACGCCGACATGTGGGCCACCGCCGACGAGCCGGTCGCGGCGGTCGTGGACCTCTACCGCCGGGTGTGGGCGTTCTCCGACGAGACGATCGCGACGCGCGACCTCCACGCCGTCGGACGGGTCCCCTGGTGGCCTGCCGAGCGTGCCGAGGTCACTCTCCTCCAGGTCATGGTTCACGTCACGGGCGACCTGGCACGTCACGCGGGCCACGCGGACGTGCTGCGCGAGCTGACCGACGGGAGCGCGGGGCTCAGGGCGGACAACGACAACCTGTCGCCCCGCTCGGCGGCCGACTGGTCCAGGCACGTCGAGCGTCTGCGCGCGGTCGCGGACGAGGCCCAGCGACGCGCGGACGCGTCGGGCCGCGGGGGAGGGGAGCCGACGGCGCCGCGTGCGTGACGTCGTCGAGCCCGGTCATCCCCGCGGGGCGCCCGCTGCGACGCCCACGGCGGACGAACGTCCGTCCCTGCGCCGCGAGGCCGTGCGGACGGTGGCCCAGACGACCAGGCCGACCCCCGCGCCGAGCACGGGGTAGGTCGCGGCCAGGCGCGCGAGGGAGAAGGCGGTCACGGCATGGTCGGTCGCGACGAGGCGCACCACGGCCCCGACCATCCCGACCGTCGCCCCCGCGCACACGGCGAGCACCGCGGAGCGCAGGTGCTGCGGCTGCGCGACCGGCTCCGCGCGTCGCCACCAGCGCACCGTGAGGGCCGTGATCGTCACGCAGCCGACGAGCGAGCTCCCGTGCTGGAGGTACTTGTAGGCCATCACGCCCGCGACGGGCGTGCGCAGGACGTCCCACGTCTGGACCGCGGTGCCGCGCAGGTGCGTGAAGTCGTCCCAGAGGATGTGCGTGAGCGTGCCCGCCACGGCGAACCCGACGACGGCCCCTGCGACCGCGAGCGGGGGAGCGGTGCGCGCCGGCGCACCGGGTCCGGGCGCGGACCGGCGGGGGAGCGCGGCCAAGAACGGTCCGCGGACGACGAGCACCCACAGCGCGGTGAACACGAGCGCGAGAGCGAGGTCCACGGTCACGACCCCCAGCAGGCGGTGCGTGGGACGGGCCAGCTCGTCGGTGCCCGGGACCAGGACGTCGAGGAAGAGCGGGGCGTCGGGCACCATCGCGCCGACCGCGAAGGCGGGCAGTGCCCACAGGAGCAGGTTCGGCGAGAGTGCGCGCCGCGCACGGCGACCCGCCAGGGGGAGGGACACCAGGGCGTGGACGGGGGTGTACGGCACGCGGCACATCATGGCAGCGGCCGCGAGGGGCGGGAAGGCCGTCCCGGCAGTCGGTCAGACCTGGAGACGTCGGACATCTCACACTTTTCGGGCCGTTTTCTCCCTCGGATAGAAATAGTGTGCCAAGCGGCTATCCACCAAGTGTCGAACCCTCCATACCCGGCTCACCGCCCAGCAAGGAAGAGCCGGGCCTCGAACGCCGCCCCGAACAGGCCGTCGGCGCCGCCCGTCCCGTGGAAGGAAGCTCCGGACGGCGGTAGTTTCGCTGGAGCGGGGCACGAGTCCCGCGACCGACCTGGTGCGAAGGAGACGAGCATGGGAATCGACGACGCGAAGGACAAGGCGGCGGCCGCCGCCGACCAGGCCAAGGAGGGCCTGGGGGGACTGGTCGACAAGGCCAAGGGCTTCCTGACCGACGACAAGATCGACGAGGTCGCCGAGAAGATCAAGGGAATCTCGCCGGACTCGGTCGACGCGCACGTCGACACCCTGGCCGAGAAGGCCAAGGAAGCGAACGACTGATCCGGCGCGGTAAGCACGCGACCGGTCGAGGTCGGTAACATCGAGGGGCGCCGCCGTCTGGTGGCGCCCTTTCCACTGCCCTGTCGAGCCGCTAGGAGCGCGCACCGTGTCAGACGTTCTCTCGTCACCCTTGTCCATCACTCTCGACGGAGAACGGACCACGGTGGAGACGGGGACGACCGGCCTGGACCTGTTCCAGGGCCGCCGTGACGTCGTCGTCCTGCGCGTGAACGGTCAGCTCAAGGACCTCGACACCGCCGTCGCCGAGGGCGACGAGGTCGAGGGCGTGACCATCGACTCGCCCGACGGCCTCGACGTGCTGCGCCACTCGGCCGCCCACGTCCTGGCCCAGGCAGTCCAGCAGGTCAACCCCGACGCCAAGCTCGGCATCGGCCCGCCCATCCGTGACGGCTTCTACTACGACTTCGACGTCGAGACCCCGTTCACCCCCGACGACCTCAAGGCCCTCGACAAGGCCATGGCCCGCATCGTCAAGGACGGCCAGACGTTCAGGCGTCGCGTCGTGACCGAGGACGAGGCGCGCGCCGAGCTCGCGAACGAGCCCTACAAGCTCGAGCTGATCGGCCTCAAGGGCTCCGGCTCGGCCGACGACGCAGCGGGGGAGGGCGTGTCGGTCGAGGTCGGCGCCGGCGAGCTCACCATCTACGACAACCTGCGTCGCGACGGTTCCGTGGCCTGGAAGGACCTGTGCCGCGGCCCGCACCTGCCCAGCACTCGCCTCATCGGCAACGGCTTCCAGCTCATGCGCAGCGCCGCGGCCTACTGGCGCGGCAGCGAGAAGAACCCCCAGCTCCAGCGCGTCTACGGCACGGCGTGGCCCACCAAGGACGAGCTGCGCGCCTACACCGAGCGCCTGGCCGAGGCCGAGCGCCGCGACCACCGTCGCATCGGTGCCGAGATGGACCTGTTCTCGTTCAACGACCAGGTCGGCTCGGCCCTGCCGCTGTTCCACCCCAAGGGCGGCGTGATCAAGCGGGTCATGGAGGACTACGTCCGCCAGCGCCACATCGAGGAGGGCTTCTCCTACGTCGGCACCCCGCACATCACCAAGGAAGAGCTCTTCTTCACCTCCGGCCACCTGCCGTACTACGCGGACACGATGTTCCCGGCGCTCGACCTCGAGGAGGTCGGCGACCACGGGCGCTATCGCCTCAAGGCGATGAACTGCCCCATGCACAACCTGATCTTCTCGAGCCGCGGGCGCTCGTACCGCGAGCTGCCGATCCGGTTGTTCGAGTTCGGCACCGTGTACCGGTACGAGAAGTCCGGCGTGGTCCAGGGCCTGACGCGTGTGCGCGGCCTGACCCAGGACGACTCGCACTCCTACGTCACGCCCGAGCAGGCTCCGGACGAGGTCAAGCACCTGCTGAACTTCATGCTGTCGGTGCTCACCGACTTCGGCCTCGACGACTTCTACCTGGAGCTGTCGACGCGGGACGACTCCAAGCCCGACAAGTTCGTCGGCACCGACGAGGACTGGGCCAAGGCCACCGCTGTGCTGGAGAAGGTCGCGGTCGAGTCGGGCCTCGAGCTCGTGGCGGACCCGGGCGGCGCTGCCTTCTACGGCCCCAAGATCTCGGTCCAGGCCAAGGACGCCATCGGCCGCACGTGGCAGATGGGCACGGTGCAGTACGACTTCAACCAGCCGAAGGGCTTCGGCCTGGAGTACACGGCGGCAGACGGCACCAAGCAGCAGCCGGTGATGATCCACTCGGCCAAGTTCGGCTCGATCGAGCGGTTCATGGGTGTGCTCATCGAGCACTATGCGGGGCTCTTCCCGGCCTGGCTGGCGCCTGTCCAGGTGCTCGCCGTCCCGGTGGCCGAGGCGTTCGACGACTACCTCAAGGACGTCGTCGCCGAGCTCAAGGCCCGCGGCATCCGCGCCGAGCTCGACCTTTCCGACGACCGGTTCGCCAAGAAGATCCGCAACGCGGCCAAGGAGAAGGTGCCGTTCGTGCTCATCGCCGGTGGCGAGGACGTCGAGGCCGGCGCGGTGTCGTTCCGGTACCGCGACGGGCGCCAGGACAACGGCGTGCCCGTGGCCGAGGCCGTCGAGCGGATCGTGTCTGCGGTCCGCGAGCGCAGCCAGGTCTGACGCGTGACGTCGGACGGCGCAGGGGCCGGGTACACGGTCGAGGGCCCGCAGGGGCATCCTCGGTTCGACGACGGGATGGACCGGTTGTGGACGCCGCACCGGATGGTCTACATCGGTGGGCAGGACAAGCCGGTCGACGACCGGTCGTCGTCGTGCCCGTTCTGCCGGGTCCCTGCGCTGTCCGACGAGGACGGGTTGGTCGTGGCGCGGGGCACGTGGTGCTTCGTGGTGCTCAACCTGTACCCGTACAACCCGGGGCACCTGATGGTGTGCCCGTACCGGCACGTGTCGGACTACACCGAGCTCACGCCCGAGGAGACCGACGAGCTGGCGCGGCTGACGCAGCAGGCGATGCGGGTCACGCGTGCGGTGTCGGGTCCCGACGGTTTCAACCTGGGTATGAACCAGGGAGCGGTCGCGGGGGCCGGTATCGCGGCGCACCTGCACCAGCACGTGGTGCCGCGGTGGTCGGGGGACGCGAACTTCCTGCCGATCGTGGCGCACACCAAGGCCGTGCCCGAGCTCCTGGGGGACACCCGGGCACGGTTGGCGGCGGCGTGGGACGACGCAGGGCCCGCGGGGCCCGACGCGGCCGACGAGAACGACGTGGCGCCGGTGGCGCCCACTTCCGAGGAGAGCTAGATGTTCGGTCGGCTGCGCGCCGTCGTGACGAGGTTGTTCACGCCGATCGCGGCGTTCCTGCTGCGCGTCGGGGTGTCCCCGGACGCGGTCACGATCGTGGGGACGCTCGGGGTCGTGGTGTCCGCGCTGTGGCTGTTCCCGACGGGGCACCTGTTCGCGGGGACCATGGCGATCATGGTCTTCGCGTTCTCGGACGCGCTCGACGGTGTGATGGCGCGGCTGTCGGGGCGCTCGGGGCCGTGGGGCGCGTTCCTGGACTCGACGCTGGACCGCCTGGCGGACGCCGCGATCTTCACGGGCCTGATCGTGTGGTTCGTGCGCACGGAGAACACGTGGGGCATCACGGTGGGGCTCGCCTGCCTGGTGCTCGGGTCGGTGGTCCCGTACGCGCGAGCCCGGGCCGAGGGGCTCGGCATGACGGCCGCGGTCGGCATCGCGGAACGGGCCGACCGGCTGGTCGTGACGCTCGTCGCGGCGGGGCTCGTGGGTCTGGGGCTGCCGGTGGCGGTGCTGGTCGTGGTGCTGGGGCTGCTCGCGGCCGCGAGCGCCGTGACGGTCGTGCAGCGCATGGCGACGGTGCGTCGTCAGGCGGTCGCGGCGGGGGCTGCGCCGTCGGGCGGGGCTGCGGCGTCCGAGGGTGGTGCCTGACGTGGGGGTGAGTGCTGACAAGGCGTTCACGTTCGCGTGGCGCAACGCGCACAAGGTGCCGGAGCCGCTGCTGCGGGGGTTGTTCACGGCGATCGCGGACGTGGCGTGGGCGACGCGCAAGGGGGGCGTGCCGCAGCTGGAGAGGAACCTGGCGCGGGTCCGTCCGGACCTGGACGCGCGGGGCCTGCGCCGGCTGAGCCGGGCGGGCATGCGCTCGTACATGCGGTACTACCGCGAGGCGTTCACGCTGCCGGCGGCGTCCCCTGCGCAGATCGAGGCGCGGGTGCGGTTGGAGGGGTACGAGAACTGCCAGCGGTTCACGTCGCAGGGGGTGACCCCGGTGCTGGCGCTGGGGCACATGGGCAACTGGGACCTGGCGGGGGCGTACGCGACGCCGCACATCGCTCCGGTGCTGACGGTCGCGGAGCGGCTCAAGCCCGAGGAGCTGTTCCAGGAGTTCCTGGCGTTCCGCAACTCGTTGGGGATCGAGATCCTGGCGCTGGGGGACGGGGACGTGTTCCGTGAGCTGATGCGCGGTGCGCGGGGGCCGGGCAAGCTCATCCCGTTGCTCGCCGACCGTGACCTGACGTCGCGGGGCGTGGAGGTGGACCTGTTCGGTGAGCGGGCCCGGGTGGCGGCGGGACCGGCCGCACTGGCGGTCTCGACGGGGGCGCCGTTGTTGACGGCCTCGATCCGGTACGAGCGGTTGACGGGGGTGCGTCGTCGGGCGGCGGGGACCCCGTGGGGGATCGTGATCCGGTTCTTCCCGCCGGTCACGGTGCCGGACGGTGTGCCGCGCAGCGAGCGGGTGGCGGCGGTGACGCAGGCGTGGGTGGACCAGCTGGCGGAGGGCGTCGCCGCGGACCCGGAGGACTGGCACATGCTGCAGAAGGTGTTCGTGGCGGACCTGGACCCGGACCGGTACGCCCGGACGCGGGCGAAGGACGCGCAGGGTTCGACTGGTGGAGGGGCGGTGGGCTCGGCATGAGCCTGAAGGTCGGGATCGTGTGCCCGTACTCGTTCGACGTCCCGGGCGGTGTGCAGTTCCACATCCGGGACCTGGCGGAGGCGCTCATGGCGCAGGGTCACGAGGTGTCGGTGCTGGCGCCGGCGGACGAGGACACTCCCATCCCGGACTACATCACGTCCGCGGGGCGTGCGGTGCCGGTGAAGTACAACGGTTCGGTGGCGCGCATGACGTTCGGCCCGGTCACCGCGGCGCGCGTGCGCCGCTGGTTGGACGCGGGCCAGTTCGACGTGCTGCACCTGCACGAGCCGGTGACGCCGTCCCTGAGCATGCTGGCGCTGTGGATCGCGCAGGGGCCGATCGTGGCGACGTTCCACACGGCCCTGATCCGGTCGCGGGCGCTGCAGGTGGTGTACCCGCTGGTGCGGCAGAGCCTGGAGAAGATCTCGGCGCGCATCGCGGTCTCGGAGGACGCTCGGCGCACCCTCGTGGAGCACATGGGTGGTGACGCGGTCGTGATCCCGAACGGGGTGTACGTCGACACGTTCGCCGCCGCGGAGCCGTCGGCGAGGTGGCAGGGGACGCCGGACGCGCCGACGATCGCGTTCCTGGGGCGACTGGACGAGCCGCGCAAGGGCCTTCCGGTCCTGACGGCCGCGATCCCGCGCATCCTGGAGCAGGTCCCGGGGGCGCGCTTCCTGGTCGCGGGTCGCGGGGACCAGGGGCGTGCCGACGCCCTGGAGGCCCTGGGCGAGGCCGCGAGCGCCGTGGAGTTCCTGGGGTCGATCTCGGACGAGGAGAAGGCGTCGCTGCTGTCGTCGGTGGACCTGTACGTCGCTCCGCAGACGGGCGGTGAGAGCTTCGGGATCGTGCTGGTGGAGGCGATGAGCGCGGGGGCGTGCGTGGTGGCTTCGGACCTGGGGGCGTTCCGCCGGGTCCTGGACGAGGGGGAGGCGGGGGCGTTGTTTCCGGTGGGGGACTCGGCCGCGCTGGCGGAGACGGTGGTGCGGGTCCTGGCGGACCCTGCGGGCCGGGAGCGGTACTGCGAGCGGGCGATCTCGTTCGTGCGCAGGTTCGACTGGTCGACGGTGACGGCCGAGGTGCTCGCGGTGTACGAGATGGCGTTGGCGGCCTCGGACGCCGTGATCCCGGTGCACGAGGACCCGGCGTCGTTGCGTGGCGGCCGCCGGTTGGGGTTGTGGCCCCGCGCGGAGCAGGAGAGGAACCCGTCGTGACGTGGTCGGAGATCGCCATCATCGTGGTGGCCGTGGTGCTGGTGGCGGGGTGGGCCCTGTGGGTCGCGGCCTCGCGGCTGGACCGGTTGCACCGCAAGGTCATGGCGTCGCGGCTGGCGCTGGACGCGCAGCTCGAGCGGCGTGCGTCGGCGGCCCTGGACCTGGCGGGGGCGGGGGAGCTGGACCCGGCGAGCTCGGTCCTGGTGGCGGAGGCCGCGTACGCGGTCCTGGACGACGACCTGCGCATGCGGGAGGTCGCGGCCGCGGTGCCGGGCCTGGCGGAGCTGGTGGTGGCCCCGGAGGGGGTGCGCAGGCCCGACGGCGGCGCACCGCTGGTGCAGGCGCCTCGCCTCCTGGCGGGGGTCGGGATGCAGCGCGCGATGGCGGAGAGCGACCTGTCGGCCACGTTGCGCGCGGCGCTCGAGGACCCGCAGGACGTCGCGGAGATCCGCGCCTCGCCCCTGGGGGCCGACCTGCTGGCCGCGCTGGCGGGGGCCTGGTACCGGGCGCAGATCGCCCGCCGTTTCCACAACGAGGCCGTCGCGCAGACGCAGCGCCTGCGCCGCACCTGGTACGCCCGGGCGTTCTCCCTGGCGGGGCACGCGCCCATGCCGGTCACGGTCGAGCTGGACGACGCCTGGCCCTCGGGGTTGGACCGCAACCCCTGAGCGGTCGCCGTGCCCGAGGGGTGAGCGCGCGTCCGTAGACTGGTGGTGACGTGCAAGCATGTCGGCGGCGCGAGCGTGACCCCTGCTCGTGCGTCCCAACGTGAAGATTCGAGGTTTCGCGGTGTCCGTGGAGAATTCCGGCGAGAACAGCCCCCAGGTGACCGACGTCGTCGGCTCGGCCAAGGTCAAGCGCGGCATGGCCGAGATGCTCAAGGGCGGCGTCATCATGGACGTCGTCACCCCTGAGCAGGCGAAGATCGCCGAGGACGCCGGCGCGGTGGCCGTCATGGCGCTCGAGCGCGTCCCGGCGGACATCCGCGCCCAGGGCGGCGTCTCGCGCATGAGCGACCCCGACATGATCGACGGCATCATCGCGGCCGTCTCGATCCCCGTCATGGCCAAGGCCCGCATCGGCCACTTCGTCGAGGCGCAGGTGCTGCAGGCCCTGGGCGTCGACTACATCGACGAGTCCGAGGTCCTGACCCCGGCCGACTACGCCCACCACATCGACAAGTGGGCGTTCGACGCGCCGTTCGTGTGCGGGGCGACGAACCTGGGCGAGGCCCTGCGCCGTATCACCGAGGGCGCGGCCATGATCCGCTCCAAGGGCGAGGCCGGCACGGGCGACGTGTCCAACGCGACGACGCACATGCGCACGATCCGCGCCGAGATCCGCCGCCTGACGTCCCTGCCCGAGGACGAGCTGTTCGTCGCGGCCAAGGAGCTCCAGGCGCCGTACGAGCTCGTCAAGGAGGTCGCCGCGACGGGCAAGCTCCCCGTGGTCATGTTCACCGCGGGCGGCATCGCGACCCCGGCCGACGCCGCCATGATGATGCAGCTCGGCGCCGAGGGCGTGTTCGTCGGCTCCGGCATCTTCAAGTCCGGCAACCCCGCCCAGCGTGCGGCCGCGATCGTCAAGGCCACCACGTTCTACGACGACCCGGCCGTCCTCGCGGACGTCTCGCGCGGCCTGGGCGAGGCCATGGTCGGCCTCAACGTCGACGAACCCGCGCGATCGATCCAGTTCGCCGAGCGCGGCTGGTGACCCCGCCGGCCGGTCGGGGCGTCCCGGAGCCCCGGGGGCACTCCTGCGTGTCCCCCTCGTGACGGGCACCCCCGACCGGCCCGCCGGCACCACCCCGGCCCGGGTGGACGCACCCGCTGCGCCCACCCCGTCCGCCCCGACGTCCCTCGGCCCCGACTGGGTCCTGGGCCCCGACGGGCTGCGCCACCGGCGCGGCGCCCGCGTCCTGCTCCTCGACGCCGCGGACCGCGTCCTGCTCGCCCGCGGCCACGACACCGACCAGCCCGACCGCTCCTGGTGGTTCACCATCGGCGGCGGCATCGAACCCGGCGAGAGCGACCTCGACGCCGCGGTGCGCGAGGTCCGCGAGGAGACCGGGCTGCACCTGGACCCCACCGCGCTCGAGGGCCCCGTGTGGACCCGCTCCGCGATCTTCGACTTCTACCGCGAACGCTGCCGACAGGACGAGGTCTTCTACCTCGCCCGCCTCACCGACCAGCACACGAACCGTCCCCTGACCCGCGACGGCTGGACCGAGGTCGAGCACGACGTCGTCGACGAGATGCGCTGGTGGACCCTGCCCGAGCTGCGCGCCGTGACCATCGAGGTCTTCCCCGCCGGGCTGCCCGACCTCCTCCAACCGCTCCTGCACGGCTGGGACGGGAGCACCCGCCACCTCGGCGAAGCCACCGAGTAGCCCACCCGGCCCCACCCGCCCGGCGAGCACCCGGGCCGAGCGCCGCCGTCGGGCACCCACGCAGCGCGCGGCAGGCGGCGCGTACGATGGGCGATCGTGAAACCGGTCATTGGAGTCCTCGCCCTGCAGGGCGACGTCCGCGAGCACGTGGCCGCCCTCGAGGTGGCCGGCGCCCGCGCCGTCACCGTGCGGCGCCCCACCGAGCTCGCCGCGATCGACGGCCTCGTGCTGCCCGGCGGGGAGTCGACCACGATCGACAAGCTGCTGCGGATCTTCGAGCTGTTCGACCCGCTGCGCACCGCGATCGGGGCCGGGCTGCCCGTGTACGGGTCGTGCGCGGGCATGATCCTGCTCGCCGACCGCGTCCTGGGCGCCACGCACGACCAGCAGACCCTCGGCGGACTGGACGTCACGGTGCGCCGCAACGCGTTCGGGCGCCAGGTCGACTCGTTCGAGTCGTCCGTCGAGATGTCGGGCGTCCGCGGCGGGCCCGTGCCCGCCGCGTTCATCCGCGCCCCCTGGGTCGAGGAGACCGGCCCCGGGGTCCAGGTCCTGGCACGCACCCGCCACCGGGGCGCCTCGGTGCCCGCTGCGCCGGCCCGGGCCGCGGACGCGGCCCCCTCCGCGGGCGCGGGCGAAGACGCAGGTAGAATCGTCGCAGTACGTCAGGGAACGTTGCTCGCCACCTCCTTCCACCCCGAGATCACGGGCGATGCGCGGGTGCACGAGCTCTTCGTCGCAATCGTGAAGGAGTAACAGGGGTATGTCAGGACACTCCAAGTGGGCTACGACCAAGCACAAGAAGGCCGTGATCGACGCCAAGCGCGGCAAGCTGTTCGCCAAGCTCATCAAGAACATCGAGGTCGCGGCCCGCACGGGCGGCGGGGACCTCGCCGGTAACCCCACGCTCTTCGACGCCGTCCAGAAGGCCAAGAAGTCCTCGGTCCCCAACGACAACATCGACCGCGCCCTCAAGCGCGGCTCGGGCCAGGAAGCCGGCGGCGCCGACTACCAGACGATCATGTACGAGGGCTACGGCACGGGCGGCATCGCCGTCCTCGTCGAGTGCCTCACCGACAACAAGAACCGCGCCGCCGCCGAGGTCCGCATCGCGTTCACGCGCAACGGCGGCCAGCTCGCCGACCCGGGCTCGGTGTCCTACCTGTTCTCCCGCAAGGGCGTCATCGTGGTCCCCAAGGAGGGCACCACCGAGGACGACGTCATGGAGGCCGTCCTCGAGGCGGGCGGCGAGGAGGTCACCGACGAGGGCGACACGTTCGAGATCCTCACCGAGGCCACCGACCTCGTCGCGGTCCGCACCGCGCTGCAGGACGCCGGCATCGAGTACGACTCCGCCGACGTCGTCTTCCACCCCTCCATGGAGGTCGAGGTCGACGCCGAGGGCGCCCGCAAGATCCTGCGCCTCATCGACGCCCTCGAGGACAGCGACGACGTGCAGAACGTCTACGCGAACTTCACCGCGAGCGACGAGGTCATGGCCGAGCTCGAGAACGACGACTGACCCACCCCCTGGTGTGACGAAGGGCTCCCGCGCGACGGCTCGCGTGGGAGCCCTTCGTCGTGGGCGGCCCGTGAGAAGGTGAGCGCGTGCGCGTGCTCGGAGTGGACCCAGGACTGACCCGTTGCGGGATCGGCGTCGTCGACTCGCTGCCCGGACGGCGCGCCCGCATGGTGGCGGTCGGGGTCCTGCAGAGCCCGCCCGACCAGTCGGTCGACCTGCGCCTGCTCACCATCTCCCAGCGCCTCGACGTGTGGATGGACGAGCACGTCCCGGACGTCGTGGCCGTCGAGCGCGTCTTCGCGCAGCACAACGTCAGCACCGTCATGGGCACCGCGCAGGTCGCGGGTCTCGCGATGGTCGCCGCGGCCCGTCGCGGCGTGCCCGTCGCGATGCACACCCCCAGCGAGGTCAAGGCCGCCGTGACCGGCACCGGCCGCGCCGACAAGATCCAGGTCCAGCGCATGGTCGCGCGCATCCTCGAGCTCGGCGAGCTGCCCAAGCCCGCCGACGCCGCCGACGCCCTGGCCCTCGCGATCTGCCACCTGTGGCGCCCGGCGGGCGCCCTGCAGGGCGGGGACCGGCACCAGCTCACCCCCGCGCAGCGCGCCTGGGCCGCGGCCGAGCAGGCCTCGCGCGGCCGACGCGGCTGACACCGGCCCCACGTGCCCGACGGCGAGGCTCGACCGGGAGCACCGCCGCCCGTTGCTAGAGTGGCCCACGGTTCGTACAGGTGTTCGGGACCGGCCGCTCGTGGCCGGGACCCGCGAGGAAGCATGGAGGGCACAGTGATCGCTTCGCTGTCGGGCACGGTCGCGGACGTCCGCCTGGACCGCGCCGTCATCGACGTGGGAGGCGCCGGGGGAGCCGTGGGCTACCTCGTCCACGCGACCCCCGCGACCCTGTCCGCGCTGCGCGTGGGCGAGCCCGCGCGCCTGGCCACGAGCATGGTCGTCCGCGAGGACTCCTTCACGCTGTTCGGGTTCGCCGACGACGACGAACGTGCCGTGTTCGAGGCCGTGCAGACCGTCAGCGGCGTCGGCCCGCGCCTGGCCCTGGCCATGCTCGCGGTGCACACGCCCGACGGGCTACGCCGCGCCGTCGCGGGGGAGGACATCGCCGCGCTCATGCGCGTGCCCGGCATCGGGCGCAAGGGCGCCCAGCGCATCGCGCTCGAGCTCGGCGACCGGCTCGGGGCACCCACCGGCACGGGCGCGGACGACCCGGCCGGCACGGGCGGCCCCGGCGGTGCCGTGGTCGACGACCAGCGCGACCAGGTCGTCCAGGCGCTCGTGGGCCTCGGGTGGAACCCCAAGGCCGCCGAGGACGCCCTCGCCACCGTCCTGACCCAGGCCGGGGCCGACGCAGTCGCGCCCGACGAGATCGCCGGCGCGCTGCGCGCCTCGCTGCGGGTCCTGGGCGGCCCCCGTGGCTGACTTCGACCGCGTCGGCTACGAGGAGGGGAACGAGCCGTTCACGTCCGAGCGGATCGTGACCTCGACGGCCGACGACCTCGAGCGAGCGGCCGAGGCCGCCCTGCGACCCAGGCGCCTCGAGGAGTTCGTCGGGCAGCTCGTCGTGCGCGACCAGCTCTCCCTCGTGCTCCAGGCGGCCCTCGCACGCGGGGCGACGCCCGACCACGTCCTGCTCTCGGGCCCGCCCGGGCTCGGCAAGACGACCCTCGCGATGATCATCGCCGCCGAGCTCGGCACCTCGCTGCGCGTCACGTCCGGCCCCGCGATCCAGCACGCGGGCGACCTCGCCGCGGTCCTGTCCTCGCTCGAGGAGGGCGAGGTGCTGTTCATCGACGAGATCCACCGCCTCGCGCGCCCCGCCGAAGAGCTGCTGTACGTCGCGATGGAGGACTTCCGGGTCGACGTCGTCGTCGGCAAGGGGGCCGGGGCCAGCGCCATCCCGCTGTCCCTGCCGCCGTTCACCGTCGTGGGCGCCACCACGCGCGCCGGGCTCCTGCCCGCCCCGCTGCGCGACCGCTTCGGGTTCACCGGACACCTCGACTTCTACTCCGCCGAGGAGCTCGAGCGCGTCATCATCCGCTCGGCCGGGCTGCTCGGCGTCGAGATCAAGCACGCCGCCGCCCACGAGATCTCGGGCCGTTCCCGCGGCACGCCCCGCATCGCCAACCGGCTGCTGCGCCGCGTGCGCGACTGGGCACAGGTGCGCGGCGACGGGACCATGGACCTGCGGGCCGCCCGCGCGGCACTCGAGGTCTACGAGGTCGACGAGCTCGGCCTCGACCGCCTCGACCGGGCCGTCCTGGGAGCCCTGTGCACGCGGTTCGGCGGCGGCCCCGTGGGCCTGAGCACCCTCGCCGTGACCGTGGGGGAGGAGTCCGAGACGGTCGAGACCGTCGCCGAGCCCTTCCTCGTGCGCGAAGGGCTGATCGGCCGCACCCCGCGCGGTCGCGTCGCGACCCCCGCAGCCTGGGCGCACCTCGGGCTGACCCCGCCCGACCCGCTGGCACCCCGCGGACCGGGCGGCGGACTCGGGCAGCGGACGGGCTCGGCGAGGTCGGGCGGCACCCTGTTCGACACGGGGGCCTAGACTGGAGGAATCTGAGCGGCGGAACTCCACGGCCGGACGGTTCGTTGGTGATCCGTACGCGTGCGCCTAGACTGCCGCGCAGATCCCAGCACAGAACAGGAACCGGTCACCCCGTCATGGACTTCAGCCTCATCCTCATCCTCGCTCTCGCCGCCGGAGCGATGTTCCTCATGACCAACCGGTCACGCAAGGCCCAGAAGGAAGCAGCCGCCTTCCGCACCAACCTGGCCCCCGGCCAGGAGGTCATGACCGGCTCCGGCCTGTTCGGGACCATCGTCGACGTCGACGAGGAGAAGGACATCATCACGATCGAGTCCACCCCCGGCACCCAGACGCGCTGGCTGCGCGCGGCGATCGCCAAGCTCGTCGAGCCGCCCGTCGAGGAAGAGGGCACCGACGAGCTTGCCGAGGGCACCGAGAAGGACGCGGTCTACGGCGACGCGACCACCTCCTCGGCGGACGACGACGTCCTGGACGTCCCGGACGACCTGTCCGGGCTCACGGACAAGCCGGGGGACAAGCGGGACGACGGCACCGACAGCAAGTGACACCACGTCGCACCCCGATCCCGGGGTGCGACGTCGACCCGCGCCATCTCGCGATGTCGCGCGCACGAGAAGAGACGGATAGTTGGCCACCTCCAACACACGACGCGCCAGGCCCGTACGCACCCTGGTAACCCTCGCTGTACTGATCCTCGCGTTGTTCGCGTCGATCTTCGCCGGCACCAAGTGGTCGGACGCGAGCCTCACCCCCGGACTCGCCCTCGACCTGGAGGGCGGCACGCAGATCATCCTGACGCCGATCGCCTCCGAGGGGCAGGTCACCGACGAGACGATCACGCAGGCGATCAACGTGATCCGCCAGCGCGTCGACTCCTCGGGCGTGACCGAGGCCGAGATCACCAGCCAGGGCAACAACATCGTCGTCGGGCTGCCCGGCACCCCGAGCGACGAGACGCTCGACCTCGTGCGCAAGTCCGCGCAGATGCGGTTCCGCCCGGTCCTGACCGTCGGCGCCCCCACCCCGGTGGAGACCGGGACCCCGGCCGAGGCTCCCGCTGAGCCTGAGACGCCCGTCGTCCCCGCTAACCCGAGCGACCTCGCCCAGATCACCCCGGCGATCCAGGCCGAGTTCGACGCGCTCGACTGCACCGACCCCAAGAACCTCACCGGTGGTCTGGGCGACCAGCCCGACGCACCCCTGGTCACGTGCGCCGACGACGGCAGCGCCAAGTACATCCTGGGACCGGTCGAGATCGAGGGCACCGAGATCTCTAACGCGAGCTCGGGCATGGGCACCACGGCGCAGGGCGTGAGCACCGGCCAGTGGGTCGTCAACCTCGAGTTCAACAACGAGGGCACCGAGGCCTTCAAGGACACGACGACGCGCCTCTTCTCCCTGCCCTCCCCGCAGAACGCTTTCGCGCTCGTGCTCGACGGGCTCGTCATCTCCGCCCCGACCGCCAACGCCGTCATCACCGACGGCAAGGCCGAGATCTCCGGCAGCTTCACCCGTGAGAGCGCGGCCCTGCTGGCCAACCAGCTCAACTTCGGCTCGCTCCCGCTGACCTTCGAGGTCCAGAGCGAGCAGCAGATCTCCGCGACCCTCGGCAGCGAGCAGCTCGAGAAGGGCCTCATCGCGGGCGCGATCGGTCTCCTGCTCGTCGTCATCTACTCGCTCTTCCAGTACCGGGCCCTGGGTCTGGTCACGGTCGCCTCGCTCGGCATCGCCGCGGTCCTCACCTTCGGGGTGATCCTGCTGCTGTCCTGGACGATCGGGTACCGGCTCTCGCTGCCCGGTGTCGCGGGCATCATCGTCGCGATCGGTATCACCGCGGACTCGTTCATCGTGTACTTCGAACGCATCCGGGACGAGCTGCGCGACGGCCGCACCCTGAACTCGGCCGTCGAGAAGGGGTGGGACCGCGCACGCCGCACCATCCTGGCCTCCGACGCGGTCAACTTCCTCGCCGCGGTCGTGCTGTACTTCCTGGCCGTGGGCGGTGTGCGCGGCTTCGCGTTCACGCTGGGACTGACGACCCTGATCGACCTGATCGTGGTCTTCATGTTCACGCACCCGGTCATGCAGCTCCTCGCGAGGACCAAGTTCTTCGCCAGCGGGCACCCGGCCTCGGGTCTCGACCCGCGCCGCCTCGGAGCGACCACCCGCTACGCCGGACGGGGGCGGGTCGCCCGCCCCGGGACCACCGAGGACAAGGACGCACCTGTCACCGACGCCCCCGTCGACGAACCGTTCGGCAGCCCCACCCGTGAGAAGGTCGGTGCCGGCGCGAGCCTCCAGGGCGCGACCGGGGGCGAGGGCACCCGCCTGACGATCGCCGAGCGCCGCGCCGCGGCCCGGCGGGCGGCCGAGTCCGACGCCCCCACCACCGGCTCCTCGACCGAGGGCGACAAGAACGAGGAGAACCTCTGATGGCGCAGGGATTCGCCCAGTGGGGCAACGACCTCTACACGGGTCGCAAGTCCTACCAGATCGTCGGCCACCGCCGCCGCTTCTACATCATCGCGATCGTGATGGTCGTCCTGTCGTTCGGGGTCCTGCTCACCAAGGGCTTCAACCTCGGCATCGACTTCCGCGGCGGCTCGGAGTTCGTCGTCTCCAACGTGAGCGACACCAGCCAGCAGCCCGCGATCGACGCCGTGGCCGAGGTCGCGCCGGACGAGGTGCCGCGCGTGACGACCGTCGGTGGAAGCGCGATCCGCGTCCAGACCGACCGCCTGACCGCGGACGAGGTCACCGAGGTCCGCGACGCCCTCGCCGGGGCCTACTCCGTGACCGAGAACGACGTCACGACCGCGTTCATCGGCCCCAGCTGGGGCAAGGACGTGTCCCAGAAGGCCATCACGGGCCTCATCGTCTTCCTGGCCCTGGTGGGTCTCGTCATGACGATCTACTTCCGCAACTGGCGCATGGCGGCGGCCGCGCTCATCGCGCTGTTCCACGACCTCATCATCACGGTCGGGATCTACGCGGCGATCGGCTGGGAGGTCACCCCCGCGACCGTGATCGGCTTCCTGACGATCCTCGGGTACTCGATCTACGACACGGTCGTGGTCTTCGACAAGGTCCGGGAGAACACGCACGGCATCCTCGACCAGACCCGCAGCACCTACGCCGAGCGCGCGAACCTCGCGGTCAACCAGACGCTCGTCCGGTCGATCAACACCTCGGTCGTGGCGCTGCTGCCCGTGAGCGCCATCCTGTTCATCGGCGCGTTCCTCCTGGGCGCCGGCACGCTGCGCGACATCTCGCTCGCGCTGTTCGTCGGCATGGCTGTCGGTGCCTACTCCTCGATCTTCCTGGCCACGCCCCTGGAGGTCACGCTGCGCGAGCGCGAGCCCGCCATCAAGGAGCACACCCGGAAGGTCCTGGACAAGCGCGCCGCGAAGGTCGCCGACGCCGCGCAGTCCTCGGACGGCACGGCCAGGGACGCTGCGCTGGCCGCCGCCGGGGTCCAGGGTGCGGCCCAGCTCCAGCCGGGCTCCCACCAGGGCGTCAAGGCGCAGCCGCGACGCAAGCGGGGGCACTGACCCCTCATGAGCGCCAGCAGCATCCTTCCCGTCGGGCTGACCGGCCTGGGGGACGAGCGCGCGGCCGAGGTCCTCGGACTGATCCGCGACGTCCCGGACTACCCCCAGCCCGGCGTCACGTTCCGTGACATCACCGGTCTGCTCGCCGACGGCAGGGCGCTCGGCGACGTGGTCGACTCCCTCGCGGCCTTCGCCGCGGGGGGCGTCGACCTCGTCGCCGGTCTGGAGGCCCGCGGCTTCCTGATCGGCGCCCCGCTCGCGACCCGCCTCGGCGTCGGCTTCCTGCCGCTGCGCAAGGCCGGCAAGCTCCCTCCGCCCACCGAGACGGTGACCTACGACCTCGAGTACGGCACCGCCTCGATCGAGCTGCGCACCGGGACGCTGACCTCCGGCGCGCGGGTGCTGGTCGTCGACGACGTCCTCGCCACGGGCGGGACCGCCTCAGCCGGCGCCGAGCTGGTCGAACGCTGCGGCGGGGTCGTGGTGGGCGTCGCGTTCCTGCTCGAGCTCGACGGCCTGGGGGGTCGCGAACGGCTCGCGGGCCGCCAGGTCGACACGCTCCTGCGCGTGGAGTCGTAGGATTGCCACTCCGACGGACGTCGAGGTTCTCCGGCGATCAGGGTGAGGAGGCACGCATGAGCGAAGAGACACGGACCGGTCGGTCCACGAGCGACAGCGGGCAGTCCTCGGCAGCACGGGTACGTTCACGGTTGGTGCGGTTCGGCGTCCGGGGGAGCCAGGGCGGCATCCCCGCGCTCGAACCCGTGCTCCAAGCGGTGCGGACCAACCACCCCAAGTCCGACCTCTCGGTCATCGAGCGTGCGTACGCGACCGCGGAGAAGGCCCACCGCGGCCAGCTGCGCAAGAGCGGCGACCCCTACATCACGCACCCCGTCGCGGTCGCGACGATCCTCGCCGACCTCGGCTTCGACGGTGCGACGCTCGCCGCCGCACTGCTCCACGACACGGTCGAGGACACCGAGTACTCGCTCGAACGCCTCACCGAGGAGTACGGCGATGAGATCGCCATGCTGGTCGACGGCGTCACCAAGCTCGACAAGGTGACGTACGGCGACGCGGCGCAGGCCGAGACCGTGCGCAAGATGGTCGTGGCCATGGCCCGCGACATCCGCGTGCTCGTCATCAAGCTCGCCGACCGCCTGCACAACGCCCGGACCTGGAAGTTCGTCCCGTCGTCCTCCGCCGAGCGCAAGGCCCGCGAGACCCTCGAGATCTACGCGCCGCTCGCGCACCGCCTCGGCATGAACACCATCAAGTGGGAGCTCGAGGACCTGTCGTTCGCGACGCTCTACCCCAAGGTGTACGAGGAGATCGTGCACCTGGTCGCCGAGCGCGCGCCGGCCCGCGAGGAGTACCTCGCCGTGGTCCGCGAGCAGGTGACCGCGGACCTGCGCACCGCGAAGATCAAGGCGACCGTGACCGGGCGCCCCAAGCACTACTACTCGATCTACCAGAAGATGATCGTGCGCGGGCACGACTTCGCGGAGATCTACGACCTGGTCGGCGCACGAGTCCTGGTGGACACCGTGCGGGACTGCTACGCGGCGCTCGGCGCCCTGCACGCGCGATGGAACCCCGTCCCCGGGCGGTTCAAGGACTACATCGCGATGCCGAAGTTCAACATGTACCAGTCGTTGCACACCACGGTCATCGGCCCTGGTGGCAAGCCCGTCGAGATCCAGATCCGCACGCACGACATGCACCGGCGTGCCGAGTACGGGGTCGCGGCCCACTGGAAGTACAAGGAGGTCGCCAAGTCGAGCGGCGCTCCGGACACCGCCTCGACCGACATGCAGTGGCTGCGTCAGCTCGTCGACTGGCAGCGGGAGACGGCGGACCCCTCGGAGTTCCTCGACTCGCTGCGTTTCGAGATCGGCGGCGCCGAGGTCTACGTCTTCACGCCCAAGGGCGACGTCATCGCGCTGCCCGCAGGCTCGACCCCCGTCGACTTCGCGTACGCCGTGCACACCGAGGTCGGCCACCGCACCATGGGTGCGCGCGTCAACGGCCGGCTCGTCCCCCTCGACTCCACGCTCGAGAACGGCGACGTCGTCGACGTCCTGACGTCCAAGTCGGAGACGGCGGGACCCAGCCGGGACTGGCTCGCGTTCGTCTCCAGCCCGCGTGCCCGCAACAAGATCCGCCAGTGGTTCTCCAAGGAGCGCCGCGAGGAGGCCGTCGAGCACGGCAAGACCGCGATCGCCAAGGCCATGCGCAAGCAGAACCTGCCGATCCAGCGACTGCTCAGCCACGAGTCCCTCGTGGGTCTCGCCAACGAGATGCGCTACCCCGACGTCTCGGCGCTGTACGCGGCGATCGGCGAGGGGCAGGTCTCGGCCGCGAGCGTCGTGCAGAAGCTCGTGCACGCCATGGGCGGCGAGGACGGCGCGTCCGAGGACCTCGCCGAGGTCGCCCGCCCCGGGCACACCTCACGTCGCCCCCGCACGGGCGACCCGGGCGTGGTCGTCAAGGGCGTGGACGACATCTGGGTCAAGCTCGCCAAGTGCTGCACCCCGGTGCCGGGCGACGAGATCATCGGCTTCATCACGCGCGGCCAGGGCGTCAGCGTCCACCGCGCGGACTGCGCCAACGTGGTGGGGCTGCGCAACCAGCCCGAGCGCATCGTCGAGGTCGACTGGACGACGGGTGGCAACGCCCTGTTCCTGGTCCAGATCCAGGTCGAGGCGCTCGACCGCTCGCGCCTGCTCTCGGACGTGACCCGGGTCCTGTCGGACCACCACGTCAACATCCTGTCCGCGACGGTCTCGACGTCGAACGACCGGGTCGCGATGTCCCGCTTCGTGTTCGAGATGGCCGAGCCCGGGCACCTGGCCACGGTCCTGTCCGCGGTCCGCAAGATCGACGGCGTGTTCGACGTCTACCGGATCACGGGCTCCAAGGCGGAGGAGCGCCCTCAGCTGCCGGCCTGATACGGCAGCGCTGCGGTGGGCACGGCCCGACGGCGTCGCTCGCCGTTCGGCGGGTGCCCGCGCGTTGCCGGTGGCAGCATCGGGGGATGGACCTGCCCGTGCTGCCGCCCACGCTGCCCATGCTCGCGAAGTCGGTCTCGGGCGTCCCGGACCCCGCCGCGGTCGAGGGCGGGCTGGTGTTCGAGCCCAAGTGGGACGGGTTCCGGGCGATCGTGTACCGCGACGGCGAGGAGGTGCGCCTCGACAGCCGCAGCGCCAAGCCCATGGAGCGGTACTTCCCCGACGTGGTGGCGGCCGTGCTCGACGCCCTGCCCGAGCGGTGCGTGGTCGACGGCGAGATCGTGCTCCCGCAAGGGGGCCGGCTCGACTTCGAGGCGCTCCAGCAGCGCATCCATCCCGCGGCCTCCCGCGTCGCACGGCTGGCGGCGGAGACACCGGCGAGCCTCGTGGTCTTCGACCTCCTGGCGCTGGGCGACGACGACGTCACGGCCGAGCCGCTGAGCCGTCGCCAGGAGCTGCTCGCGGGCCTGGGGCTCGACGGTCCGCGCGTGCACCTGACCCCGCGCACCACGGATCGGGCGGTCGCGCAGGAGTGGTTCGAGGCGTTCGAGGGCGCCGGGCTCGACGGCGTCGTCGCCAAGCCGCTCGCGGCGCCCTACCAGCCGAACAAGCGCGTCATGCTCAAGGTCAAGCACGAGCGCACGGCCGACGTCGTGCTCGCGGGCTACCGCCTGCACAAGACCTCGACTCCCGAGGAACCGCTGCTCGGGTCGCTCCTGCTGGGGCTGTACGACGACGCGGGGGGCCTGCAGTTCGTGGGCGTCGCGGCGTCGTTCCCCAGGGCGCGCAGGGCCGAGCTCGTGAACGAGCTGGCTCCGCTCGTGCTCGATCCCGGCAGCCCCGACGCGGCCGAGCACCCGTGGGCCGGGTGGGAGAGCCCCGGCACGGGGCGCATGCCCGGCGCACAGTCACGCTGGAGCGGTTCGAAGGACCTGTCGTTCGTCCCGCTGCGGGTCGAGAAGGTGCTCGAGGTCGCGTACGACCACATGGAGGGCACCAGGTTCCGGCACACCGTCCAGCTCCGGCGCTGGCGCGCGGACCGCGAGCCGTCGTCGTGCACGTACGACCAGCTCGAGGAGCCCGTGAGCTATCGCCTCGACGAGCTGCTGCCGGGGGCGCCGGGTGTGGCGTGAGGGCTGCGTGGGGGCTGGTGGCGGTGGGTCAGGCGGTCCCGGGGGTGCCTACGGCGCTGACCTGTCCCCAGAAGGTCGCTCAGGCCGCCTTGCCGGCGCCGCCGGGACGCCGAGGGGTCAGGCGTCCGACGGGTGCTCCTCGTGTCGCGAGGCGTCCTTGCTGGGCTGCACGCGCTTGGGCTCGCCGGGCATCTTGGGGTGCTCTGGCGGGTAGGGCAGGTCGCCCAGGCCGTGGTCGCGCTCGTCGCGTGCTGCGAGCTCGAGCGTCTGCTCGAGCGAGAACCGCGGCTCGGGGGCCGTGGCGTCGAGGCGTGCGTGCAGGTCGCCCACCTCCGCGAAGCGCGCAGGCATGGTCAGCACGTCGAAGTCGTCCGGCCCGACGTCGGGCACCTCCTCCCAGCGCAGCGGCGCCGAGACCGTGGCCCGGGCGTTCGAACGGATCGAGTACGCCGAGGCGATCGTGCGGTCGCGCGCCATCTGGTTGTAGTCGACGAAGATCTTGACCCCGCGCTCCTCCTTCCACCACTTCGTGGTGACCTGGTCGGGCAGGCGGCGTTCGAGCTCGCGCCCGATCGCGATCGTCGCGCGGCGCGCCTGCACGAAGCTCCAGCGCGGCTCGACCGGGACGAACACGTGCAGCCCGCGGCCGCCCGACGTCTTGGGGAAGCCCTCCAGACCCAGCTCGCCCAGCAGCTCCCGCAGGTGCGGGGCGACGCGTGCGGCGTCCGAGTAGTCGGTGCCGGGCTGCGGGTCCAGGTCGATGCGGAGCTGGTCGGGAGACTCCACGTCCGCGCCCGTCACGGGCCACGGGTGGAAGGTCAGGGTCCCGAGGTTGGCCGCCCACAGCACCACGGCCAGCTCGGTCGGTCGGACCTCGTCAGCCGTGCGGCCGCTCGGGAACGCGATCCTGGCGGTCTCGACGTAGTCCGGGGCCCCCTGGGGGATGCGCTTCTGGTAGAACGCGTCGCCGCTGTTGTCCGTGCGGGTGCTCAGCCGCGCGCCCTCGAAGACTCCCTTGGGCCAGCGTTCGAGCGTCGTGGGACGCTCACGCAGCGCCGCGAGGATGCCCGGCCCGACGGACTGGAAGTAGGTGACGACGTCGAGCTTGGTCAGCCCGCGGCCGGGGAAGACGACACGGTCGGGGCTCGTGACGCGCACGGTGCGCCCGTCGACGTCGAGCTCGACCGCCGGGGTCGTGGAACGAGGCATCCCCTCACGGTAGACGCGGGGTCGCCCCGGCGCCCGGCGACGACCCGGCGTCCTGGGGCGTGGACGCGCTCAACAGGTCAGCGAGCAGCGCCCGAGCGCGCGGACGGCCCGTGCGCCGGTGACGCAGGTCCAGGACCCGCAGGGCGGCCCGGACGTCCAGCCCGGCCCCCTGCAGCAGGGCGGACAGCACGGGGGCCGCGAGCCGCGGGTCCGTCAGGCACGCGACGTCCACCGCGGTCCGCTCGACGCTCGTCACGAGGACCGTCCCGAGCTCGATCGTCTCGGGGCGCAGCAGGGCGCTCTGACGGGCGACCCGGCCGTGGCGCGGCGGCGGGCGGTGGACGCCCAGCGGGTGCACGACCTCGACCACGCAGTCCCCAGGGAAGCCGCAGTGGACCCACGCGGCGCTCGTGCCGCCCACCACGGTGCGTGGGGGCACGAGGGGGGCCAGGGAGAGCGCGCGGACCGCGGGGGTGAGCTCCGTCGTCGGGCGCACGGCGGTGTCCTCCCGGACCCGGACGAGCGCACCGCAGCGGACCAGGTCCGTCCAGGCGACCCGACCGCCCACGTGCTCGGGACGGACCAGCAGCGGCGCGTCCTCGACACGCACGTCCATGGCGACGTCCGCGGGCGTGCGGACGCGAACCGAGGAAACGGCAGGGAGCGAGAGCAGCGTGGTCACGGCCCCCAGCCTGACGCTCGGCCCGGGCATGCGCGAGGGGCCCGCGCGAGCCTGTGGACAAGGCGTTCGTCCACAGGCCCCCACGGGCCCCTCGTGCGGTGCGGGATCAGCCGCGCGAGTCCTCGGCAGCCTTGACGACCTGCTCGAGCCACGCGCGACGAGCCGTGATCGCCGACTCGATCTCGGCGATCTTGCGCTTGTCACCCTTGGCCGTCGCAGCGGCCAGGTCCTCCTCGAGACCCGCGATCGCGGACTCGAGCTGGGCGGCGGCCCCCTCGGCGCGGGCACGCGTCTCGGGGTTCGAGCGCGACCACTGCGACTGCTCGGCGTCACGGACCGCGGTCTCGACCGCGCGCAGGCGGGCCTCGACGCGCTGGACGTCCGCACGCGGCACCTTGCCCGCGTCCTCCCACTTCTCCTGGATGTCGCGCAGCGCGACCTTGGCCTGAGCCAGGTCCGTGACCGGCACGAGCTTCTCGGCCTGCTCCAGGAGAGCCTCCTTGACCACGAGGTTCTGCGCGTACTCGGCGTCCGTGGCGGCGTTGAGCTCGTCACGGGCCTGGAAGAACGCGTCCTGGGCCGCGCGGAAACGTGCCCACAGGGCGTCGTCGTCGCGACGGTTGGCGCGCCCGGCGGCCTTCCACTCGGTCATGAGGTCGCGGAAGGCGCCTGCCGTCGCACCCCAGTCCGTGCTGTTCTGCAGGGCCTCGGCCCGCTGGACCAGCTTCTCCTTGACCTCCTTGGCCGAGGAGTTGCGCTGCTCGAGCTCGGCGAAGTAGTGCCGACGCTCGCGGTCGAAGGCCGTCCGGGCGTGGCTGAAGCGCTTCCAGAGCGCCTCCTCGCTGGTCCGGTCGATCCTCGGCCCGTTGCGCTGGGCGTCCTTCCACTGGTCGAGCAGCTTGCGCAGCTCCTCGCCCGCCGGGCGCCACTGGATGCGCGACGGATCGGTCGAGGCGATCTTCTCGGCCGCCTCGATGATCTCGGTGCGGGCCGCGAGCGCCGCCTCCTTGGCCGCGTTGCGCTCGGCCTCGAGCTCGGCGCGGCGCGAGGCCGCGACCGTGCGCAGGGACTCGACGTGCGCGCGCAGGCCGTCGAGGTCGCCCACGGCGGACGGCTCGGCGGTCTCTTCGGTGAGCTTGGCGAGGGTCGAGTCGATCTCCTTGACGGACAGGTCCGTGCCGGTCAGGCGCGCCTCGAAGAGCGCGACCTTGGCCTGGAGGTCGAGGTAGCGGCGCACGTACAGCGCGAGCGCCTCCTCGGGGGTGACCCCGGGGAACTGTCCGACGCTGCGCTCGCCCGCGGCCTCGGTCACGAAGACCGTGCCGTCCTCGTCGACGCGGCCGAAGCCCGCGGCCGCCTTGGCGGCCGCGCTGTCGTCGGGGATGACCGCGGCGGCCGCAGCCGGGGCGATGGTCGCCGCAGCGGGGGCGGCGGGAGCCGGGGTCCCCGGCTTGGGGGGACGCGGGACCGGGATCGCGCTCGGCTTGGGCGCGGCCGAGGGCTTGGGCGCGGCGGCCGGCTTCGGGGCCGGTGCGGCCTCGCCCGTGACCTCTGCGGAGGCCTCGGCAGAGACCTCCTCCTGGGGGGCCTCGGGCGCTGCGACCTCGGTCTCGACCGCAGTCTCGGTCGGGGTCGCCTCGCTGGCCGGGGCGTCGGGCGTCTCGGCAGGAGTCTCGTCCGTGACGGGCGCGGCGTCCTCGTCGCTCGCTGCGGCGGGCGCGTCCGTCGCGGCCTGGGGCGCGTCGGTCGCGGGCGCGGCCTCGGTCGGTTCAGCGACCGCCGGCACCTCGACCTGCTCCGTCGCGGGGGCCTCCTCGGATGCCTGCGCCGGAGAGTTCGCGTGGTTCTCGGTGCTCTCGCTCACTGGGTCTCAACTCCTTCGATGGTGACCGGGGTGGCGGGGGAGCCGTTGCCGGTCCCGTCCGCTGTGCCCGCGTCAGCGACTGCTCGGACGACGTCCAAGCCGGATGTGATCTTGCCGAAGACGGTGTACCCGCCCGTGGTGGTCGGCAAGGTGGTGTCCTCGTAGACGAGGAAGAACTGGCTGCCCATGGTGTCGGTACCGGCCTCGGTCCGTGCCATGGCGATGGTGCCGGCCGGGTAGAGGCCGTCCTCGGGGGCGTTCTCGACGGGCCCGAACTCGTAGCCCGGGCCCCCGGTGCCGGTGCCCGTGGGGTCTCCGCACTGCAGGATGAAGATGCCCTCGGTGGTCAGCCGGTGGCAGTCGGTCCCGTCGAAGTACTTCTCGCGGGCGAGCGAGACGAAGTTCGCGACGGCCTGGGGGGCGGCCTGCCCGTCGAGCGTGAAGGCGACGTCTCCGGCGCTGGTCCGCAGCTCGCCCGTCCACTCGCGGTCCTGCGCGGCGGAGGCCGGGGGCAGGGTGAACGTCTTGTCGGGGGCGTTGGCGTTGACGGCGAGCACGGTGACTCCTGCGACGACCGCGACCCCGGCGACCGCGCCGGCGATCGTCCACGCCCGACGCCTGCGGGCGCGAGCCGTGGCCTGGCGCTGGGTCCACTTCTGCTCACGCAGGCGGGCACGCTCGCGTTCGCGCTTGCTCGTTGACACCCCAACTCCTTCGTCTCACGCCACGGGCAGGTCCGCGTGCCGGCGCGAAGGCGCGTGATTGCACGGGTGGTCCACGGTTTCAGAGGACAGTCTAGGCATCGGGAGCGTTCCGGCGCGGTGACTTTCCGCCATTCAGGTCACGGTCCGGTATCAGGTGTCCTGTTTGTGAGGTCGGTACTGTCCTGGCATGGACGTCTTTCTCGTGGTCGCACCCGTGTTCGGCACCAACTGCACGATCGTCGCGCCCGGGGCGCGCGGCACGCTGCCCGACGGCGTCGCTCGCCCGTGCGTGATCGTCGACGCCGGGGCAGGGGTCGCCTCGGGAGTCGCGGAGCTGGTGCGGGAGCACGGCCTGGCGCCGACCGCGGTCCTCGCGACGCACGGGCACGCCGACCACACGTGGGACGCCGCCGAGCTGTGCGACCTCTACGGGGTGCCGCTGTGGATCCACGCGGGCGACGCCTACCGGCTCGCAGACCCGCTCGGCACGATCGAGCACGGGGCCCCGGCGGACGGGCCGCTCACGAGCGGGCCGCTGGCCGCGGCGCTCGCGGCAGGTGGCGCCAGGATCGAGGACTACCAGGAACCCCGTGAGGTGCGGACGTTCGGCTCGGGCGGTGGGTCCGGTGCCTCGCTGGTGCGCGGTCCCGGCGGCACGTCGGTGGCCGACCCGCGCGTACGGCTCGACCTGGGCGGCGTCCTGGTCGACGCCCTGCACGCGCCGGGCCACACCCAGGGCTCGACGCTCTACCTCCCGGTCGCCGCAGGGGACCAGGACGGCGGCGGCGCGGGCGACGGCCAGGTGGCCGGGATCGTGCTCGCCGGAGACGTCCTGTTCGCCGGCTCGGTGGGGCGGACCGACCTGCCCGGGGGAGACGGCGAGACGATGCAGCGCACCCTGCGCGACGTCGTCGGGCACCTCGACGACTCCCTCGAGGTGGTTCCTGGTCACGGGCCCCTGACGACGATCGGCCGCGAGCGCCGCACCAACCCGTACCTGCGGGGCCTGTGAATCGATTGCTCGTTCGGTCGGTACGTCTGGAAGGATCGGGTCCCATGGCCCGACCTACACCTCTCTCCGGTTTCCCCGAATGGCTCCCTGCTGGACGCGTCGTGGAGCAGCACGTGCTCGACACGCTGCGTCGCACGTTCGAGCTCCATGGTTTCGCGGGGATCGAGACGCGGGCCGTCGAGCCCCTGGACCAGCTGCTGCGCAAGGGCGAGACCTCCAAGGAGGTGTACGTGCTGCGCCGCCTCCAGGAGGAGGCCGACTCGTCCGAGGGGGCCGCGGCGGACCGAGGTGGCAAGGGGGACAAGCAGCTCGGCCTGCACTTCGACCTGACCGTGCCGTTCGCGCGGTACGTGCTGGAGAACGCCGGGCACCTGGCGTTCCCGTTCAAGCGCCACCAGATCCAGAAGGTGTGGCGCGGCGAGCGCCCCCAGGACGGGCGCTTCCGCGAGTTCGTGCAGGCGGACATCGACGTCGTGGGTGCGGGCGAGCTGCCCTACCACTTCGAGGTCGAGCTGCCGCTGGTCATGGCCGAGGCGCTGGGCGAGCTGCGCTCGATCGGTGTGCCCGAGGTCCGCATCCTGGTGAACAACCGCAAGGTCGCCGAGGGCTTCTACCGCGGGCTGGGCCTGGACGACGTCGAGGGCGTGCTGCGCTCGATCGACAAGCTCGACAAGATCGGGCCGGACAAGGTCGGTGCGCTGCTGGTCGCCGAGACGGGCGCGACGCCCGAGCAGGCGGCCGCGTGCCTGGCGCTCGCGGCGATCTCCGGCTCGGACGCGAGCGTCGCGGAGCGGGTGCGGGCGCTCGCGGCCGAGCACGGCGTGACCTCGGAGCTGCTCGAGGAGGGCCTGCGCGAGCTGTCGGCGCTGATCGACGCGGCGGCCGTGCGGGCGCCGGGGGTCGTGGTCGCGGACCTGAAGATCGCGCGCGGCCTGGACTACTACACGGGCTCGGTCTACGAGACCGTCCTGGTGGGGCACGAGCAGCTCGGGTCGATCTGCTCGGGCGGGCGCTACGACACCCTGGCCTCGGACGGCGCGAACACCTACCCGGGCGTGGGGCTCTCGATCGGCGTCTCGCGCCTGGTGTCGCGGCTGCTGAGCGCCGGCCTGGTCCGTTCGACGCGGTCGGTGCCGAGCGCGGTCGTGGTCGCGGTCACGAGCGAGGAGACGCGACCCGCGTCGGACGCGGTCGCGGTGGCGCTGCGCTCGCGCGGCATCCCGGTCGAGGTCGCGCCGAGTGCGGCCAAGTTCGGCAAGCAGATCAAGTTCGCGGACCGTCGCGGCATCCCGTTCGTGTGGTTCCCCGCGGGGATCGGTGCGGACGGCGAGGTCGTCGCTCACCAGGTCAAGGACATCCGTTCGGGCGAGCAGGTCGCTGCGGACCCGGCGACGTGGGCCCCGTCGGCGGAGGACCTGTGGCCTCGGGTCGTGCCCGCGGGGGAGTGAGCCCGCTGCCCGGGTGCTGACCCGGACGCGTGTGAGGCCCGGCAGGGGACACCCTGCCGGGCCTCACGTGTGCGTGCCCGGTGGTGCGGGCGACGATCCAGGCCTCGGACGTCTCCCGGCCGAAGGTCACGCCGACGGCGACCGCGTCGACAACCGGCTCGAACATGTGTTCGAATGGGGCGATGAGGTGGGACGGGCAGGCGATCACGGCGGACGACGGCGCGCTGCCCGGGCTCGGGCGCATGGCGGGGCTCGTGCGGACCGTGCGCACCCCGGAGTTCGCCGGGGTCACGTTCCACGAGGTGCTCGCCAAGAGCGCGCTGTCCAAGGTGCCGGGGGAGTCCCGCATGCCGTTCACCTGGACGATCAACCCGTACCGCGGATGCTCCCATGCGTGCTCCTACTGCCTCGGCCCCGACACGCTCATCCTTCGTGGTGACGGGCGTCAGGTGCCGTTGCGTGACATCCGGGCGGGCGACCAGGTCGTCGGAACCGAGGTCCGCGGTCGGTACAGGCGCTATGTCCTCACGACAGTCGAAGACGTCTGGGCAACACGCAAGCGAGCCTTCACCATCACGCTCGAGGACGGGACGCGTCTCACGGCGAGCGGCGATCACAGGTTTCTCACGGACCGCGGCTGGAAGCACGTCGCCCCCGGTGAGTGCGGGGCGGGCCAGCGACCATATCTGACGACGAACAACAAGCTGATGGGATTCGGGACGGGCGATCTGGAGAAGCACCCGGCCTCCCGGGACGACGCGGCCTACCGGCGCGGCTATCTCACGGGCATGATCCGTGGCGACGGGATGCTGCTCAGGAGGACCTACCGGCGCCGCGACGGAAACCTCAACAACGTCAGCATGTTTCGGCTCGCACTGGCGGACCGGGAAGCCCTCGACAGATCGCGCGACTTTCTCGAGCAGGCGGGCATCACCACCACGATGCGACCGTTCAGCCCCGGGTCCACCACGAGACGATCGATCATGGCCATCTTCACGTCGAGGTCCGCGCACTTCGACGCGATCCAGGCGCTCATCAGCTGGCCGCCAGAGGTGGAGCGCGAATGGGCCATCGGCTATCTTGCGGGGATCTTCGACGCGGAGGGCGGCTGCTCACGGGGGGTTCTGCGCATCTCGAACAAGGACGAGGAGATCCTTGGGCGCATCAGCGACGCGCTCACGGTGATCGAGGTTCCGTTCGTGCGCGAGCCATCCCGGGAGAACGGGGTCTCCACCATCAGGATCGTGGGCGGACTCGCGGCGCGGATGCGGTTCTTTCGGATCGTCGATCCTGCGATCAGCAGGAAGCTCGCGGTGACAGGACTCGCCGTGAAGTCAGGCGCGCCGCTAGAGGTCAGATCGGTCGAGGACATCGGGGAAGAGCGTGACCTCCTCGATCTCACGACAGGGACGGGGGACTTCATCGCGAACGGTGTCATCAGCCACAACTGCTTCGCCCGCCCCTCGCACCGCTACCTCGACATGAACCCCGGCGAGGACTTCGACAGCCAGATCGTCGTGAAGATGAACGTTGCCGAGGTGCTGCGGGCCGAGCTCGCCAAGCCGTCCTGGACGGGCGACGCGGTCGCGCTCGGCACCAACACCGACCCCTACCAGCGCGCCGAGGGACGCTACCGGCTCATGCCGGGGATCATCGACGCGCTCGAGGCCTCGCGTACGCCGTTCTCGATCCTCACCAAGGGCACGCTCCTGCGCCGCGACCTGCCGCGTCTAACGCAGGCGGCCGAGCACGTCGACGTCGGCATCGGGGTCTCCCTGGCCTTCGTCGACGAGGACCTCCAGCAGGCCGTCGAGCCCGGCACCCCCACGCCGCGCGCCCGCCTCGACCTCGCCCGCGCCGCCCGGGCGGCGGGGCTGCCGTGCGGGGTCATGATCGCCCCCGTGCTGCCGTGGCTCACCGACTCGACCGACCACCTCACGCGCCTGCTCGACGCGGTCCACGAGGCGGGCGCGACGGGCGCCACGGTGCTCCCGCTGTTCCTCAAGCCCGGCACCCGCGAGTGGTTCATGGCCTGGCTGCGCCGCGACCACCCCGAGCGGGTCTCGGGCTACGAGCGCGTCTACGCGGGCGGGTCGTACGCGAGCCGCGCGTACCGCGACTGGCTGTGGGACCGCGTGCGGCCGCTGCTCGTCGAGCGCGGCTTCGCGAGCGCCGGTCACCGGGCCCAGGCACGCACGTCCGGGCACGCCCGGACCGCGTGGCACCCCGAGACCCCTGGCGAGAGAGCGCGGCACGACGAGGGGGCCTATCCGGCGGGGAGCCTGGTGACGCAGCACCGGGTCAGCGCCAGACCGTCAGGACGCGCGGGCACGAGCGCGTCCGCGAGCGCCGAGCAGCTGCTCTTCTAGGCCAGGCTCGCGTGAGGAGGACTACGCTCTCGCACCATGACACTCGTTTGGCCGACCTCTCGTGGGCTGCCTGCCCTGGGGGACGTGGCGTCGCACGTCCGGACCCCGTTCGGGGACGTCGTCCTGTCCGCTCGGTGCGCCGGGAGAGACACGGGAAGCGCTCCTGGTTCCGCGTTCGCCCTGCCTGCCGGCGGCCGGCTGCTGCACCGTCGCGGCCCCTCCTGGTCGCTCGAGCAGATCCTCACGCCCCTGCCGACCTTCGACAAGGAGGGAAGGTCTCCGGCCACGACCTGGGGAGTCGCCTGGCGCGTCCAGGCGCTGGGAGCGCTCGTCGAGACGAGCCTGCGCGTCCAGATGGCTGATCGACGCGTCGGGCTCGACGTCGGGATCGTCGACGGACAGCACCTCGCGGCGCTCGCGGCCGACGACGGTCGTACGGAGCTGGTCATCGGCGGGCCGGACAGCGAGGGGCTCTGGGGCCTCGTTCTCCGAGGGCTGTGTCCCACGCGATGGAGGTCCGACTACCCCGGGCTCGCGAGCGACCTGTCGCTGGTGGACGACGTGCCGCGCAGGCTCGGGTTGCCACGTGCGGCCAAGGACCAGCGGGGAACCGCCGAGCGCCCCGGGCTCGAGTGGAACCTGCCCGCGCTCGAGGACGGCGAGGTCGTGGTCCTCGCGTGCGCCGTCTCCTGGGAGCCGTACGACGCGAAGTCGGAGTGGGCGTGGCTGTCCGTGGACGTCGGACCGGAGTACGTCGTCCGGCACGCGTCGCGCGGGACGTCGAGCGCTTGACCATCTCGGGCCGGGCCATGACGGCCCGCGCTCAGTCCTGCGCGAGCCGTGCCGGGAAACCGCCCGTGGCCACGGGGCCCCAACCCGTGATCGTCACGCGCAGCAGCGACTTGCCCTGCGCGACCATGGCCTGGCGGTACTCGTCCCAGTCGGGGTGCTCCCCGGCGATCGAGCGGTAGTACTCGACGAGGGGCTCGACCGAGTCGGGCAGGTCGATGACCTCGGCCGTGCCGTCGACCTGGACCCAGGCGTCGTCGAAGTCCTCGCCCAGGACGCACAGCGACGCGGCGGTGTCGCGCCGCAGGTTCACGGCCTTGGCGCGGTCGGGGTAGGTCGAGACCACGACGCGCCCCTCGCCGTCGACCCCGTACGTGACGGGGCTCATCTGCGGGGCACCGTTCGCGCGCCGGGTGAGCAGCACGGCCCGCCGGTTGGCGCGCAGGAACGCGACGAGCTCCACGCGTCCGATCCGGTCCGTGGTCGCGATCCGCCTGGCCATGGGTGCCTCCCGGTGGGTTCTCCTGAACGTGGTCCGCCCACAGACTAGACTCGTCCGAGTGCGTCGTCTGCGCACTCCCCACTCCCATCCCGGGACGCCACTGTGCGCCCCGGCATGTTCCGGAAGGACTCTCTCCGTGCTTCGCACCCACACAGCCGGCTCCCTGCGGGCCGAGCAGATCGGTCAGACCGTCACCCTCACCGGTTGGGTCGATCGTCGCCGCGATCACGGTGGGGTGGCCTTCATCGACCTGCGCGACGCCTCGGGCATCGCCCAGGTCGTCATCCGCGACGAGTCGATCGCGCACCCGCTGCGCGCCGAGTTCGTGCTCCAGGTCACCGGTGTGGTCTCCCGTCGCCCCGAGGGCAACGAGAACAAGAACCTCCCCACGGGTGAGGTCGAGGTCGTGGTGAGCGACGTCGTCGTGCTCAACGAGTCCGCGCCCCTGCCGTTCCAGGTCTCCACGGCCCTCGAGGGCACCGAGGTCATCGGCGAGGAGGCGCGCCTCAAGCACCGCTACCTGGATCTGCGCCGCCCCACCCCGGCCCACGCCCTGCGCCTGCGCGCCAAGGCCAACCAGGCCGCGCGCCGCGTGCTCGACGAGCAGGACTTCGTCGAGATCGAGACTCCGACCCTGACGCGTTCGACGCCCGAGGGTGCCCGCGACTTCCTGGTCCCCGCGCGCCTGGCCCCCGGGTCCTGGTACGCGCTGCCGCAGTCCCCGCAGCTGTTCAAGCAGCTGCTCATGGTCTCCGGCATGGAGCGCTACTACCAGATCGCCCGCTGCTACCGCGACGAGGACTTCCGCGCGGACCGTCAGCCCGAGTTCACGCAGCTCGACGTCGAGATGAGCTTCGTCGAGCAGGACGACGTGATCGCGCTCGGCGAGCAGATCCTCGTCGCGCTGTGGGATCTCATCGGGTACAAGATCCCCACGCCCATCCCGCGCATGACGTTCCACGACGCGATGCGCCTGTACGGGTCGGACAAGCCGGACCTGCGCTTCGGCAACCCGCTCGTCGAGCTGACGGACTACTTCAAGGACACCCCGTTCCGCGTCTTCCAGGCCGAGTACGTGGGCGCCGTCGTCATGGCGGGCGGGGCCTCGCAGCCGCGCCGCCAGTTCGACGCCTGGCAGGAGTGGGCCAAGCAGCGCGGGGCCAAGGGCCTGGCGTACGTGACGTTCCAGGAGGACGGGACCCTCGCGGGCCCGGTCGCCAAGAACCTGTCCGACGCCGAGCGCGAGGGCCTGCGCGACGCGACCGGCGCCCAGCCGGGCGACGCGGTGTTCTTCGCGGCGGGCCGGACCAACGAGTCGCGCGCCCTGCTGGGCGCGGCCCGCCAGGAGATCGCCAAGCGCACCGGGCAGATCGACGAGAACGCCTGGGCGTTCGTCTGGATCGTCGACGCCCCGCTGTTCAAGCCCACGGGTGAGGCCGCCGACGAGGGCGACGTCGCCCTCGGCAACTCGGCCTGGACCGCGGTGCACCACGCGTTCACCTCGCCCACGCCCGAGTGGATCGACACGTTCGAGCAGAACCCGGGCGAGGCGCTCGCGTACGCGTACGACATCGTGTGCAACGGCAACGAGATCGGCGGCGGCTCGATCCGTATCCACCGCCGTGACGTCCAGGAGCGTGTGTTCGCGGTCATGGGCATCGGCGAGGAGGAGGCGCAGGAGAAGTTCGGCTTCCTGCTCGACGCCTTCGCGTTCGGCGCCCCGCCGCACGGCGGCATCGCGTTCGGCTGGGACCGGATCGTGGCGCTGCTGACGAAGTCGGAGTCGATCCGCGACGTCATCGCGTTCCCCAAGTCGGGCGGCGGGTTCGACCCGCTCACGCAGGCGCCCGCGCCCATCACGGCGCAGCAGCGCAAGGAGGCGGGCGTCGACGCGAAGCCCAAGGCGGCGCCCGACGCCGCAGCCGATGCTCCTGCCGCCGCCGGGAAGGCGTGAGCGCCCCGGACACCCGCACGCAGGCAAGGACGCTGGGAGGCTCGACCGGTCTGAGGGACCGGTGGGCCTCCCACCCCTTTGTCCTGGTGGACCTCCCCGAGTGGGACGTGCGCGGGGTGTGGCAGGACGAGCACGCGTGCGTGCTGAGCGTGGCGGCGCCCGTCCCTCTCGGTGAGGGGCAGGTGCCCGACGGCGGCGCTCACCACGAGCGTGTCGGCCTGTGGGGCATGGGCTCGCCCGAGGCGACCGCGACCCTGCTGGCGCGCGTGGCCCAGGACGGTGAGCTCGGGGAGCACGTCGTGAGCGCGGGCCTGCCGCGCGGGACCCTCACGGTCCTGGGGGACCGGTGCGCGAGCGAGGACCTGCCGACGATCCTGCGCGAGCCCGACCGCGAGAAGTCGGTCTCGACGTGGGACTTCTTCGCGACCCGCGAGGCCCCCGCCCCCCAGCCGGGCGAGGAGCGCGTCGAGGCGCTGACCGGCCCCTCGGCGGCGGCCGAGGTCCGCGCGTGCCTGGACGTGGCGAACCCGCTCGCGGAGATGAGCCCCGAGGACCCGCTGACGCGCTGGTGGGGCTGGCGCGACCCTGACGGGGTGCTGCGCGGCGTCGTCGGCGCCCGGCAGGCGGTCCCCGGAGCCCCGTGGTCGCTGGGCAGTGTCGCGACCGACCCGGCGTGGCGTGGGCACGGCATCGCTGCGGCCACCACGGCCGTCGTGACCCGTGCCGGGCTCGACGAGTCCGACTGGGTGACGTTGGGCATGTATGCCGACAACGACGCCGCCCGCCGCGTCTACACGCGCCTGGGCTACGCCGTCGTGCAGGAGTTCGAGAGCCGGCACTGAGCCGCGCCCGCCCCTCGTGTCCCGCTGAGTGCGGAGCAGTCGTCGCCGAACGCCCGTCGTTCTCGACAGCTGCTCCGCACCGAGCTGTTCCGCCGCTCGGCACCCGGGCGACCGGGCACGCTCACCCGGGTCAGTGCGCGATCGAGAACTTCGAGTACAGCCACCTCAGGTGCTTGGGCGCCCACCAGTTGGCCCGGCCCAGCAGCGTCATGGTCGCGGGCACCAGCAGGATCCGCACGATCGTCGCGTCGATGAACACCGCCACGGCCAGCGCGAAGCCGACCTCCTTGATGACGAGCAGCTCACCGAACACGAAGCCCGCGAACACCACGATGATGATGGCCGCGGCCGACGTGATGATCCGCCCTGATCGCTGCAGCCCCAGACGCACGGCCTCGTCGTTGGACAGGCCCGCGTCGTGCAGCTCCTTGATCCGGGACAGCAGGAACACCTCGTAGTCCATGGCCAGCCCGAACGCGAACGCGATCACCAGGGCCACGACGTACGTCTCGATGCCGCCCGCCGACGAGAAGTCCAGCAGCCCCTCCAGGTGCCCCTCCTGGAACACCCACACCAGCACGCCCAGGGACGCGGCGAGGGACAGTGCGTTCGTCAGGAGCGCCTTGACCGGGATGAGGACCGAGCCGGTCATGAGGAACAACAGCACGAACGTCGCGACCACCACGATCCCCACGGCCCACCACACCCGGTCCGCGAGCGCCGCCCGGAAGTCGACCTGCCCGGCGGCCTGCCCCGTGACGTAGAACGTGAACCCGGGGTCCTGGGCGCGCAGCTCCTCGACGACGGCCACGGCCTCGGGGCCGCCCGCGTCGACGGCGTCGAGGTGGACCCCGACGAGCGCGTGGTCGTCGCCCACGGGGACCGCAGGGTCCACCCGCTCGACGCCGTCGAGGCCCGCGATGTCGTCGGCCCAGGCCTGGGCCTCCTCGGGCGTGGAGTCGGTCACGACGCGGACGTCGGCGCTCGCGGACGCGGGGAACTGGGTGGAGAGCTCGTCGACGAACTCGCGCTGGGGCGAGCTCTGGGGCAGCAGCTCGATGCCCGAGTTGCGCATCTGCAGGCCGAGCACGGGCAGCGCGAGCACCACCAGGACGGCGACGGTGGCGAGCATGACCCAGACCGGGTGGCGCTGGACGCGGCCCGTGAGCCGGGAGAAGAAGCCCTCGTCGGACTGGACGTCGGCGGTGCGGGCCAGGACGGCGCGCAGCCCGGGGACCTTGCTCAGGACGCCGGGCCGGACGAGCCGGTGGCCCGCGAGCGCGAGCAGGGCGGGCACGAGGGTCATCGCGGTCGCGACGGCGATGAGGATGACGGCCAGCCCGGCGGCGCCGATGGCGCGCAGGATGTCGGGCTTGAAGACCATGAGGCCCGCGATCGAGATCGCGACGGTCAGCGCCGAGAAGGCCACGGTGCGCCCGGCGGTGGCCATGGTACGCACGACGGCGGTGGTCACGTCGGCGTCGCGGCGCCGCGAGCGCCGGGTCCCGCGGGCCGTCGGGGACCCCCCCGCCACGCGGGGCCGGTAAGCGGGGCCGGGGGGGGCGTCCCCGGAGGGCGTGGCGCGACCCGGTGACGCGTCGTCGAGGGCGTGCAGCTCCTCGCGGAAGCGCGACACGATGAGCAGCCCGTAGTCGATCGAGAGCCCCAGGCCCAGCAGCGTCACGACGTTCACGACCGACGCGTCGATGGTCAACGGGTAGGACAGGCCCAGGAGGACGCCGAGCCCGGCACCGATCGAGGCGATGGCCCCGGCCATGGGCATCGCGGCCGCGAGGAACCCGCCGAAGACCAGGACCATGACGAGCAGCGCGATGGGCAGCGCGATCATCTCGCCCGTCGTGAGGTCCTTCTCGACCTGGGACGTGATGGCCTCGACGATCAGGTCGTTGCTCGACACGAGCCCGGCCGCGTCCGGGGCCACGTCGGCGAGGTCCGCGGGCACGGCCTCGAGGATCCCGACGACGTCGGTCGCCGCCGCGGCCTGGGCGTCCTCGTCGAGGCCCGGCTCGAGCGTCACGGACAGCACGAACCCGTCGCCGTCGGCTGCGACGAGGGACTGTGCGGCCTCGGTCGTGACGCCCCCGGGGATCACGTACGGGTCGACGACCGTCTCGACCCCGGCGACCGCGGCGAGCTCCTGGTGCACGGGGGCCATGGCCTCGGCGACGGCCGGGTCTGCGGGGTCGACGCCGCTCACGAGCAGCGAGACCGTCTCGCCCGTCTCGGTCTGCTCGGTGAGGATCTCGGTGCCGCGCTCGCTCTGCGAGCCGGGGACCGACGGTTCGCCCGTGGTCAGGCGGTCGAACAGGCTCTCGCCGTGGACGCCCACGACGGCCAGGGCGAACCCCAGGGCGGTCAGCACCACCCAGACGGCGACGGTCAGACGGGGACGGTGGGCGACGGCGCGGCCAAGGCTCTCGAACACCCCGTCAGCATCGCACCTCGCGCCGGGCCGTGCCGGACCGTGCACAGTGTGGGCGGGCAGCTCTCACGGAGTGCGGCGCGGGCCGTGTCGAGGAGTGTCGGTGGTGGTGCGTAGGCTCGGAACATGCTTCCCGGGATGGACCTGTTCGACGCCGCGACCTCAGGCACCCAGGGGACCCCCCGCCCGGGACCGGGCGCGCCGCTGGCCGTGCGCATGCGTCCGGCCGCGCTCGAGGAGGTCGCCGGCCAGGAGCACCTGCTCGTCGCCGGTTCGCCGCTGCGTCGCCTCATCGAGGTGGACGGGCCGGGGGCCTCGCGCGCTGCGCCGGGCTCGGTCATCCTGTGGGGCCCGCCGGGCACGGGCAAGACGACCCTCGCGTACCTGATCGCCACGACCTCGGGTCGGCGCTTCGTCGAGCTCTCGGCCGTGACCGCAGGCGTCAAGGACGTGCGTCAGGTCATCGACGACGCGCGTCGGCGCCTCGCGACCGGCGGCGAGGAGACGGTCCTGTTCATCGACGAGGTCCACCGCTTCTCCAAGTCCCAGCAGGACGCGCTGCTGCCCAGCGTGGAGAACCGCTGGGTCACGCTCGTGGCGGCCACGACCGAGAACCCGAGCTTCTCGGTCAACTCCCCGCTGCTCTCGCGCTCGCTCCTGCTCACGCTCAAGTCCCTCACGTCGGGCGACGTGCGCGCCCTGGTGCACCGGGCGCTGGTCGACGAGCGCGGGCTCGGCGGGGCCGTCACCCTCGCGGAGGAGGCCGAGGAGCACCTGGTCCGCCTCGCGGGCGGCGACGCCCGCAAGGCCCTGACGATCCTCGAGGCCGCCGCGGGCGCCGCGCTCTCCGAGGTCCCGGACGCGGAGGTCCCGGACGCGCCCGTGCGCACCACCGCCCAGCCCGACGACGACGCGCCGGACGCGAGCGACGCCGTCGGGCAGGACGACGCGCCGGGAGAGGACGGCTCACCGGGAGAGGGCGAGGCCGCCGGGACGCCCGGCGAGGACCACGGCGCCGTGGTCGTCGACCTCGAGACCATGGAGCGGGCGATCGACGTCGCCGCCGTGCGCTACGACCGCGACGGCGACCAGCACTACGACGTCACGAGCGCCTTCATCAAGTCCGTGCGCGGCTCCGACGTGGACGCGTCCCTGCACTACCTCGCGCGCATGATCGCCGCGGGGGAGGACCCGCGGTTCATCGCCCGGCGGATCGTCATCTCGGCCGCGGAGGACGTCGGCATGGCCGATCCCAGCGCGCTGCAGACCGCGGTCGCGGCCGCCCAGGCCGTCGCGCTCATCGGGATGCCCGAGGCCCGGATCATCCTCGCGGAGGCCGTCGTGCACCTCGCGACCGCACCCAAGTCCAACGCGGCCTACCTCGGGATCGACGCGGCGCTCGCGGACGTGCGCGCGGGCAAGGTCGGGACGGTGCCCGCGCACCTGCGCGACGCACACTATGCCGGGGCCAAGGAGCTGGGGCACGGCAAGGGGTACAAGTACGCGCACGACGCCCCGCACGCGGTCGCGCGCCAGCAGTACCTGCCCGACGTCCTGCAAGGCACGCGCTACTACACACCGACCGACCGCGGGTTCGAGCGGTCGGTGACCGAGCGCCTCGACCGGATCCGGCAGATCCTCGGGGACTGACCGGCACCCGGCGGCACCTGGCGGGTCCCGCGCCGTGCAGCGTGGCCGGCGAGGGACCGGGCGTCACGCCCGGTGCGGTAGACTTCTCAGGTTGTCTCCGCCCGTCAGGGCAGCGGCAACCGCCTGGGACCTCGGCCCCGCAGCCCCGCACGTCATCCTCGACTCGCGTCGACGGGTGGGCATCCTCACGGATCGCGGCGGGCTCATCGGCTGGTCCCGCACCCGGCAATCCGCACGGGTGTGACGTCAAGTACACACGACAGGACAGGAACACACTGTGTCTTCAGTGACTCGTTCGCGCCGCCAGGTTCGCCTGAGCCGCGCGCTGGGCCTCGCGCTCACGCCCAAGGCCGTCAAGCACTTCGAGAAGCGCCCCTACCCGCCCGGTGAGCACGGCCGCGCCCGTCGCCGCACCGAGTCGGACTACGCGGTGCGTCTTCGTGAGAAGCAGCGTCTGCGCGCCCAGTACGCGCTCCGCGAGAAGCAGATGGCTCGCGCCTACGAGGACGCTCGCAAGGACGCCGGTCTGACCGGTGAGGCCATGGTCGAGAACCTCGAGACGCGTCTCGACGCGCTCGTGCTGCGTTCGGGCTTCGCCCGCACCATCCTCCAGGCGCGCCAGGCCGTCGGCCACCGCCACATCCTCGTCGACGGCAAGATCGTCGACCGCCCCTCGTTCAAGGTGAAGCCGGGTCAGACGATCCAGGTCAAGCCGAAGAGCCAGGCGACCACGCCGTTCCAGGTCGCCGCCGCCGGTGCGCACCGCGACGTCCTGCCGGCCGTCCCGGCCTACCTCGACGTCCAGCTCGAGAAGCTGAGCGCCGTCCTGGTGCGTCGCCCCAAGCGCGTCGAGGTCCCCGTGACCTGCGAGGTCCAGCTCGTCGTCGAGTACTACGCTCGCTGATCCTCCTGCGCGGCTGCTGCCGCGCGCCGTGCACGAACGCCTCGCTCACCGCTTCGACGGGGAGCGAGGCGTTCGTGCATCCGGGTAAGGTTTCGCGAGGCGTGCCGTCCGTCGCGTCGCGCCGTCGAAGGAGGAGCAGGAGATGTCCGTAGGAGATGTGGCCGGGCTGATCGCCGCCATCGCATTCGTGCTGCTGGTCGGGGTCCTCGCGGTTCCTCTGGTCAAGCTCGGCCGGGTGCTCGACGAGGCCCGGGTGAGCATCAAGGAGGTCACGGACCACTCGGTGCCGATCCTCGACGAGGCCGCCACGACCGTCGCGACGACCAACAGCCAGCTCGTGAAGGTCGACACGATCACGACGTCGGCCGCGCAGGTCAGCGAGAACGTCTCGGCCCTCACGGGGCTGTACGCGGCGACCTTCGGTGCGCCGCTGGTCAAGGTCGCGGCGTTCACGTACGGCGTGCGCCAGGCGTTCGCGCGGGCCTCGGGCCGTTCGGGCTCCGGACCTCGGACCGGTCGCTGATGCGTCGGGTCTTCTGGGTCGGCGTCGGCGTCGCGATCACCGTGGTCGTCGTCGTCAAGGGACGGCAGGTGGTCGCGCGCTACGCGCCCGCCTCGCTCGTGGACCAGGCCACCGACCAGGTCAACACGATCGGGGAGAAGGCCACGAGCTTCGCCCGGACCTTCCGGGAGGAGTTTCGCACCGCGCGCGACGCGCGTGAGGCCGAGCTGCTCGCGTCCCTGCTCGCCGAGGGCCAGCCGGACCCCGACGACGTGCGCGCGGCCCGTGCTGCGCGCCGCGAGCGGGCGGGGGAACCCGGCGCCGACGACGAGGACCTCCTCGGGTACTCGTTCTACTGATCCACCCACCGGGCCTGCTTCCCCCCGCCGCGCGACCTGCGGCGCGGGACGGGAGGGAAGCACGTCGGGAACATACTTGTTCTAGCCGGTGTCGCCCGCCCCTGCGGCGTGCCCCGGGCCGTTCCATCACCGACTTCCGAAGGACATCATGCGTACCGCCGAGATCCGCAAGCGTTGGCTCGACTACTTCGCCGCCCAGGACCACACCGTCGTGCCCTCGGCGTCGCTCATCTCGCCGGACCCCTCGACCCTGTTCACGATCGCGGGCATGGTGCCGTTCATCCCGTACATGACGGGCGAGCAGACGGCGCCGTGGGCCCGTGCGACGAGCGTGCAGAAGTGCGTGCGCACCCTCGACATCGACGACGTGGGCAAGACCACGCGCCACGGCACGTTCTTCCAGATGAACGGCAACTTCTCGTTCGGGGACTACTTCAAGGAAGGCGCGATCACCTACGCCTGGGACCTCATCACGCGGTCGCAGGACGACGGCGGGTACGGCATCCCCGAGGACAAGATCTGGGTCACCGTCTTCCACGAGGACGACGAGGCGCGCCAGCTCTGGAAGAAGATCGCGGGGCTGCCGGACGAGCGCATCCAAGGCCTCGGTATGGGACCCAACTACTGGTCCACGGGTGCCCGCGGGCCTGCCGGTCCCTGCTCGGAGATCTTCTTCGACCGCGGCCCGGCGTACGGCCCCGACGGCGGCCCCGCGGTCGACCTCGCGGGTGACCGGTTCCTGGAGATCTGGAACCTCGTCTTCATGCAGTACGAGCGCGGCGACGGCGGGACCAAGGAGTCCTTCCCCATCCTGGGCGAGCTCACGAAGAAGAACATCGACACCGGCATGGGGCTCGAGCGCGTCGCGTTCGTCCTGCAGGGCGTCGACAACATGTACGAGATCGACGAGGTCTTCCCCGTCATCGCGGCGGCCCAGGAGCTCTCGGGCAAGCGCTACGGCGCGGACACCGACGACGACGTGCGCATGCGCGTGGTCGCCGACCACGTCCGCTCGGCCCTCATGATCATCAGCGACGGCGTGCGCCCCTCGAACGAGGGCCGCGGCTACGTCCTGCGCCGGCTGCTGCGCCGCTCGGTGCGCGCCATGCGCCTGCTGGGCGTCGAGGACCCCTCGCTACCGCAGCTCTTCCCCGTCTCGCGCGACGCCATGCAGGCCTCCTACCCGGAGGTCGGCGCCGACTTCGAGCGCATCTCCCAGATCGCCTACGCCGAGGAGGAGGCGTTCCGTCGCACCCTGACCTCGGGCACCACGATCCTGGACACCGCGGTCGCGGCCGCCAAGACCACGGCCGGGGCAGGTGGCACGCCCGTGCTGCCCGGCGACCAGGCGTTCGCCCTGCACGACACGTACGGCTTCCCGATCGACCTGACCCTCGAGATGGCCGCCGAGCAGGGCGTCCAGGTCGACGAGAAGGCGTTCCGCGCCCTCATGCAGGAGCAGCGCACCCGTGCGCGCGCCGACGCGCTCGCCAAGCGCACGGGCGGCGTCGACACCGCGGCCTACGAGGCCCTGCAGAGCGAGCTCGCCCGCCCGGTCGAGTTCCTGGGCTACACGGACGCCACGGCGTCGGTCAATGTCGTGGGCCTCCTGGTCGACGGCGTGCCCTCCCCGGCCGCGACGGCCCCGGCCGACGTCGAGGTCGTGCTCGACCGCACACCGTTCTACGCCGAGGCCGGCGGCCAGCTCGCCGACCACGGCACGATCGTGCTCGACGGCGGCGCGACCATCGAGGTCGACGACGTGCAGCGCCCGATCAAGGGCTTCTCGGTGCACCGCGGACGCCTCGTCGAGGGCGTCGTGGCACTGGGCGACCCGGGCACCGCGCAGATCGACACGGCCCGCCGCAAGGCGATCAGCCGCGCCCACACCGCGACGCACATGATCCACAAGTCCATCCAGGAGGCCCTGGGCAAGGACGCGACGCAGGCCGGCTCGGAGAACGCGCCGAGCCGCATCCGCTTCGACTTCCGCGCCTCGAGCGCGGTGCCGGCAGGCGTGCTGTCCGAGGTCGAGGAGCGGGTCAACACCCAGCTCGCCGAGAACCTCGAGGTCACGGACAAGGTCATGCCCATCGCGGAGGCCCGCGCCCTGGGCGCCATGGCGCTGTTCGGCGAGAAGTACGGCGACCAGGTGCGCGTGGTCTCGATCGGTGGCGACTGGTCGCGCGAGCTGTGCGCGGGCACGCATGTCAAGCAGTCCGGGCAGCTCGGCCTGGTCACGCTGCTCGGCGAGTCCTCGATCGGCTCGGGCGTGCGCCGCGTCGACGCGCTCGTCGGCGACGGTGCCTACGGCTTCCAGGCCAAGGAGCACGCCCTGGTCGGGCAGCTCACGGGCCTGCTGAACGTGCGCACCGAGGAGCTGCCGGACCGGGTGGGCTCGCTCGTGGCGCGCCTGCGCGACGCCGAGAAGGAGCTCGCGGCGCTGCGCCAGGCACAGCTCCTCGCGTCCGCCGCGAACCTCGCGGCCGCCGCGGAGACCGTCGGGACCGTGCGAATCGTGGTGCACGACGCGGGTGAGGTGGCCTCGGCCGACGACCTGCGCGCCCTCGCGCTCGACGTGCGCGGCCGTCTCGCGGACTCGGCCCCGAGCGTCGTCGCGATCGCAGGCGTCAGCAAGGAGCGTCCGCAGGTCGTGATCGTGACCAACGCACCCGCTCGTGAGGCGGGACTGCGCGCGGGCGCGCTCGCGAAGAAGGCGTCGGGCGTGCTCGGCGGCGGCGGTGGCGGCAAGGACGACATGGCCCAGGGCGGCGGCACCGACGTGTCCGCCCTCCCGGCGGCTCTCGCGGGCATCCGCGACGACGTCGCCTCGGCACTCTGAGCGCGCACCCGATGACGATCGACGACCACCAGGCGGGCACCCCTCTCCCGAGGGGTGCCCGCCTGGGCGTCGACGTGGGCAGCGTGCGTGTCGGGCTCGCTGCGAGCGACCCTGACGGCCTCATCGCGACCCCCGTCGAGACCCTGCCACGGGACATGAAGACCGCCCCCTCCGGCCCCGACACGCCGTCGGGCACGTTCCCGGCAGACGTCGCGCGGATCGCGTCCGAAGTGGAGGAACGGGGTGCACGTGTGGTGTACATCGGGCTTCCTCGGCACCTTTCCGGCGCGGAAGGTGCCGCCACCGCGTCCGCACGTGCGTACGCTGGACTGGTGGCACGTGCCGTCGCACCGGTCCCGGTGCACCTCGTCGACGAACGCATGACGACCGTGAGCGCCCACCAGGCGCTGCGGGCCTCGGGGCGCGCCGGGCGCAAGCAGCGCTCTGTCGTCGACCAGGCGGCGGCGGTTATCATCCTCCAGACCGCTCTGGACCGCGAGCGGAGCGCGGGGGCGCGCGCCGGAGAGTACGTAGAACGTTGATCGTTGCGTCGTGGCAAGGACCGCCGCGCGCACACCCGTCAGGAGGCAGCCTCCCGTGACCGACCTATTCGACCGCCCGCCGGTGCAGCAACAACCACCGTCGCGGGCGACCCGTTCGGGGAGCCGAGACCGTCGCGCCGCGAAGAAGCGCGCGCAGCGACGGCGACGGCGCACCCTGATCGTGGTGCTCGCGCTGGTCCTCGTGGGCGGGGCCGGGTACTACCTGGCCACCAACGCCTCGAGCCTGCTGGGCTTCGAGAACCCGTTCAGCGCCGCGGACTACGAGGGCCAGGGCGTCGACCCCGTCGACGTGACGATCGAGCCGCAGTCGACCGGTACGGCCATGGGGGAGACGCTCGTCGAGGCGGGGGTCGTGAAGTCGGTCAGCGCCTTCGTCAAGGCCTTCAAGGAGAACCCGGACGCCGGCAAGATCCAGCCGGGCAACTACACGTTGCTCACCGAGATGAAGGCGTCTGCCGCGATCACGCTGCTGCTCTCGAAGGAGAGCAAGAACGAGATGAAGCTGACGGTCCCGGAGGGCCGGACGGTCACCCAGATCCTCGACACCGCGGTGTCCGTCACGGGCAAGCCGCGCGAGGAGTTCGAGGCCGCCATGGCCGACCCCGCCGCGGTGGGACTTCCGGCGGAAGCGGGCGGCAACTACGAGGGGTGGCTCTTCCCGGCGACCTACCTCCTGCAGCCGGACGACACCGCCGCCACGATCATCTCCAACATGATCCTGCAGACGACGACCAACCTGGACAGCCTCGGGGTCCCGGCCGAGAACCGCGAGGAGGTGATCGTCAAGGCGTCACTGGTCGAGCGCGAGGCAAAGGCCGACGAGGACCGCCCCAAGATGGCGCAGGCGATCCAGAACCGTCTCGAGCGGGACATGACCCTCGACATCGATGCTGCCGTGGCGTACGGCCTCGGCCGGTCGGGGGTGACTCTCAGCACCACGGACCTCGCGGATGCGAGCAACCCCTACAACACCTACAAGCACAAGGGGCTGCCGCCCGGCCCCATCGCCTCCCCGGGGATGAAGTCGATCGAGGCCGTGCTCAACCCGGAGCCGGGCGACTGGATCTTCTGGATCGCGGTCAATCTCGACACGGGTGAGACCAAGTTCTCGTCCACGAACGCCGAGCACGAGCGGTACCGCGCGGAGCTCAGGCAGTGGCAGAAGGAGAACCCGTGACGGTCGGCGCCGCTCGTCGCGCTGCTGTCCTGGGCCACCCCGTCGCCCACTCGCTCTCGCCCGTCCTGCACTCGGCCGCGTACCGCGCGCTGGGGCTGGACGGGTGGGAGTACTCCGCGGTCGACGTGACCGAGGAGGAGCTGGCGTCGTTCGTGGAAGGGCTCGACGAGAGCTGGGCCGGGCTCAGCCTGACCATGCCGCTCAAGCAGGTCGTCCTGCCCCTCCTCGACCACGTCGAGCCGCTCGCGGGCGTCGTGGGTGCCGTGAACACGGTCCTGTTCCAGCCCACGGGGTCGGGGCGCACGCTCGTGGGCGCCAACACCGACGTCCACGGCCTCGTGGCCGCGCTGCGCGAGGGGCTGGGGGACCGCCCGGTCGGCTCGGCCGTGGTGCTCGGCGCGGGCGCGACCGCGGCCTCGACGCTGGCCGCGCTCGCCGAGCTCGGCTGCACGGCCCCGACCGTCCTGGTGCGCTCCCTGGGGCGCACGGGCGGTCTGCAGCGTGCCGCGCACCGCATGGGGGTCGCCCCACGCTTCGCGGTGCTCGACCCAGCGTCGCCGCTCGTGGCGCAGACGGACGTCGTCGTCTCGACGCTGCCCTCACGGGCCGCGGACCCGGTCGCGGACGCCCTTACCGTGCAGTCCGCCACCGGGGCGTCGGGCCCCCGCGGCGTGCTGCTCGACGTGGTCTACGACCCGCGCCCGACGGCGCTCTCCCGCGCCTGGGCGGACGCCGGTGCCACCGTGGTGGGCGGCGAGCGCATGCTCCTGCACCAGGCCGCCGAGCAGGTGCGTCTGATGACGGGGCACGTCGCGCCGCTCGCGGCGATGGCCGAGGCCCTCGAGGCTGCCCTCGCACCGAGCACCGCCAGAATCTGAGACCGGGGCCGCGGCCGGCGCTGTGCGCTCAGCCCAGCAGCAGCGCCTCATCGAGCACCGCGGGACCACCGATCAGACCGACGAGCGCGCCCGCGAGCATGAACGGGCCGAACGGGATCGCCGAACGTCGTCCTGCCCGCCTCGTGGTGAGCAGGACGAGGGCCCAGGTACCGCCGAGGAAGAAGGCCGCGCTCGCCCCCACGGCGAGCTCGGCCCACCCGCACCACGCGAGCATCGCGCCGATCAGCCCGGCGAGCTTGACGTCTCCGAAGCCGAGCCCCGACGGCGCGAGGGCCAGCAGGAAGTACGCGCCGTAGAGGCCCAGACCGCCGGCCAGGGCGCGGACGAGCGCGCCGCCGTCGGGCCCGAGCAGGCCGGCAAGGCCCAGCAGCACCGCCAGGACCGGGTAGGACGGCAGCACCAGGACGTCCGGGAGGCGGTGCGTGCGGGCGTCGATCACGGCGAGCGCCGACCCGACGAGAGCGAGGTACCCGGCCGCGGGAAGCGCCACCACGGGGTGGCCCGCGGCCCACGCCCCCACGACCGTGGCAGGCACGGCCACCGCCGTCACCGCGAGGACCGCGCGACGGTGCGGGCGCACCTCGGCCACGGCCCGGCGCCAGATCCGGACGAGCCGACGCGCGGTCGCCAGGTCCGGGGCGCCGGCGTCCGGGCTCGTCTCGACGGAACCGTCCTGCCCCGGCACGACGACCGGACCCCCGCCCCCTGCGTTCGTCACCCGGCGAACCTAGCGCAGCGGGCCGCGCCGGGGCGGGCGCCGTCCACAGGCCCGTCGACACGCCCGTGCGCCCGGCTGCGACCCCGTGCGTCCGGGCGCCGCCCCGCCGGGCGGTCCGCACTGCGGTCGGGTTCGGGGCCGCGCCGGGTGACGTGGGAGGATTCTGCTCATGCTTCGTTGGTTGACATCGGGTGAGTCGCACGGTCCGGCGCTGGTCGGCATCCTGGAAGGGCTGCCCGCAGGGGTCGAGCTCGTGACGAAGGACGTGCAGGACGCGCTCGCGCGCCGCCGCCTCGGGTACGGGCGCGGTGCGCGCATGAAGTTCGAGCAGGACGAGGTCCGTGTCCTTGCCGGGCTGCGCCTGGGGCTGACGCAGGGCGGTCCGCTCGCGATCGAGATCGGCAACACCGAGTGGCCCAAGTGGGTCGACGTGATGAGCGCGGACCCCGTGCCCGCCGAGGCCTTGCAGGTCGACGCCGGGACGGGCGACGTGCGGGAGATCGCCCGCAACCGTCCCCTGACACGCCCACGTCCCGGGCACGCGGACCTCGTCGGCATGCGCAAGTACGCGTTCGACGACGCGCGTCCGGTCCTGGAGCGCGCCTCGGCCCGCGAGACCGCGACCCGCGTCGCGCTCGGGGTGGCTGCGGCCAAGTTCCTCGAGCAGGCCGTCGGGATCCGCCTCGTCTCGCACGTCGTGGGCATCGGCACGGTCGACGTCCCCGAGGGCACGGCCCTCCCGCGGCCCGACGACGTCGCGCGGCTCGACGCCGACCCGGTGCGCTGCTTCGACCCCGCGAGCTCCGCGGCGATGGTCGCCGAGATCGACGAGTGCCACAAGGACGGCGACACCCTGGGCGGCGTGGTCGAGGTCCTGGCGTACGGCGTCCCGTCGGGGCTGGGCACCTACGTGCAGTCGGACCGTCGCCTCGACGCTCGCCTCGCGGCCGTGCTCATGGGGATCCAGGCCATCAAGGGCGTCGAGGTCGGCGACGGCTTCCGCACCGCACGCCGTCGCGGCTCCCAGGCGCACGACGAGATCGTGCGCGGCGAGGACGGTCACCTGCACCGTCTGAGCAACCGTGCGGGCGGCGTCGAGGGCGGCATGTCCAACGGCGAGGTGCTGCGCGTGCGCGCGGCCATGAAGCCCATCTCGACCGTCCCCCGTGCGCTCGCGACGGTCGACGTCGCCACGGGCGAGCCCGCCAAGGCCCAGCACCAGCGCTCGGACGTGTGCGCCGTGCCGCCCGCCGCCGTGGTCGCCGAGGCCATGGTCGCGCTCGTCCTCGCCGAGGCCGTCCTGGAGAAGTTCGGCGGCGACTCGGTCTCCGAGGTCCGCCGCAACGTCGAGGGCTACCTGGCGTCGGTCCCCGAGCTGCTGCGCTGAGATGACCACGAGCAGCAGCCCCCGCGTCGTCCTCATCGGCCCTCCCGGCAGCGGCAAGTCCACGGTCGCGAGCGTCCTGGCCGAGCGTCTGGGCCTCGCGGCGCGCGACACCGACACCGACGTGGAGGTCCTCGCGGGCAAGACCGTCGCGGACGTCTTCCTCGAGGACGGCGAGCCGCACTTCCGCGGCCTCGAGCGCGAGGCCGTGACCCAGGCGCTCGCGGTCCACGAGGGCGTCCTCGCCCTGGGGGGTGGCGCCGTCCTCGACGAGCACTCCCAGGCGGCCCTCGAGGCCTACTCGGCCGCGGGGGGAGTCGTGGTCTTCCTCGACGTCTCACTGGCCCACGCGGGCCCGCGGGTCGGGTTCAACCAGGCGCGGCCACTGCTGCTCGGCAACCCCCGGGCCAGGTGGCAGGCGCTCATGGAGCAGCGCCGACCTGTCTACGAGCGGCTCGCCACGGTGCGGGTCGTGACGGACGCGCGCACCCCCCGCCAGGTGGCCGGGGAGATCGAAGCAGCACTCGGCGGCACGTCCCAGGACGTCGCGGCCGACCAGACGAGGAGCGAGCAGTGAACGACCAGCAGACGACCGAGACCGACGGGCCGTCCCTCAGCGCTGCGACCCCGCAGGGCACCCCGGCGACCCCGGCCCGCGTGCGGGTCGAGGGCGCCCAGCCCTACGACGTGCTCATCGGGCGCCACCTGCTCGGGGAGCTGCCCTCGATGCTGGGTCCGGACGTCCGCCGCGTCCTCGTGATCCACCCGTCCGCGCTCGCGACGTCTGCGGACACGGTGCGCGAGGACCTGCTCGCGGTCGGCTACGAGGCGTACATCGCCGAGGTCCCGGACGCCGAGGAGGCCAAGACCGCGCAGGTCGCGGCATTCCTGTGGCAGGTGCTCGGGCAGGCCGACTTCACGCGCAGCGACGCGATCGTCTCGGTCGGCGGTGGCGCCACGACCGACCTCGCGGGCTTCGTCGCCGCGACGTGGCTGCGCGGCATCAAGGTCGTGCACGTCCCGACGACGCTGCTCGCCATGGTCGACGCGGCGGTAGGCGGCAAGACGGGCATCAACACGGCCGAGGGCAAGAACCTCGTGGGCGCGTTCCACCCGCCCGCGGGGGTCCTGTGCGACGTCGCGGCCCTCGAGTCGCTGCCCAAGTTCGACTTCGTCGCCGGGCTCGCGGAGATCGTCAAGACCGGCTTCATCGCCGATCCACGCATCCTCGAGCTCGTCGAGGAGAACGTCGACGAGCTCAAGGCATGGGGCGGGACCGAGGTGCCTGCCTCGACGTGGGCCGTGGTCGTCGAGCTCATCGAGCGTTCGGTCGCGGTCAAGGCGCGCGTCGTGGGCGAGGACCTCAAGGAGGCTGGCCTGCGCGAGATCCTCAACTACGGGCACACCCTGGGCCACGCGGTCGAGCTCACCGAGCGCTACGCGTGGCGTCACGGCGCGGCCGTGTCGGTCGGGATGGTCTTCGCGGCCGAGCTCGCGCGCCTCGCGGGGCGCCTCGACGACGAGACCGTGGACCGCCACCGCGCGATCCTCGGCAGCCTCGGACTGCCGCTGACCTACCGTGGCGACCGCTGGGAGCAGCTCCTGTCCGCGATGCGACGCGACAAGAAGTCCCGCGGCGACATGCTGCGCTTCGTCGTGCTCGACGGCCTGGCCAAGCCGGGGCGCCTCGAGGGACCGGACCCCGCGCTGCTCGCGGCCGCGTACGCCGAGATCTCGATCGACGCCCCCAGGGGCGGCCCGATCGCCCTCTGACGCGCCGCCGTCGGGTCCCTGCACGGCACCAGCACGGCCCGCCTCCCCGTCCGGGAGGCGGGCCGTTCTTCCGTCGCGGAGGCGCCGGGCGGGAGGATGCAGCGGCGTCAGCCCCAGCGGTCCCGCGCGGTCAGCATGTCGCGCAGCAGGTCCGCCCGGTCGGTCACGATGCCGTCGACGCCCAGGTCGAGGAGCCGCGCCATCTCGACCGGGTCGTTGATGGTCCACACGTGCACCTGGCGTCCCGCTGCGTGCGCGGCGGCCACCGTCCGGGCGTCCACGACCCGCACACGCCCCTGCCCGACGGGGACCTGCAGGCAGTCCGCGCCTCGCAGCGCCCACGAGGCGACGACGCCGAACGGGCCACGAGGGGCGCCCGCCCGGGCGGCGAGCAGGAACGTGGCGCCCTCGCTCGTCCCGGTCGAGGTCGCCACGGGCCGGGTGAGGAGTGCGACCGTCCGGCGGCGCCGCGCGGGGGAGAAGGACGTCACGCACACCCGCTCGTGCGCGCGCGTGCGCTCGATCGCCGCCGCGACGGGCCCGACGGCGGAGTCCGCCTTGACGTCGACGTTCACGCGCAGGTCCGGCCAGGTCCCCAGGACGTCCTCCAGGAGCGGCACGGGCTCGACCCCGCCGATTCGCGCGCGCCGCACGGTCTCCCAGGGCAGGTCCACGACCAGGCCCGCACCGTCGGTCGTGCGGTCCAGGCTCGCGTCGTGCAGGGCGACCGCGACGCCGTCGGACGTCGCGTGCGCGTCGGTCTCGACGTAGCGGAAGCCCAGGTCCCGGGCCGCAGCGAACGCCGCGAGGGAGTTCTCGAGCCCGTCCCGGGAGAAGCCGCGGTGCGCGAGCGCGACGAACCCCGTGGGGGAGTCGAGGTAGGGATGGTGCCAGGCACCCGGGCGTCCGCCGCGGGCCTCGGTACGGCTCACCGGGAGGCCCCCGCCGCGTGCCCGTCGCCCTGCCCGACCCGATCACCGAGCCAGTCCAGCACGCCGTCCAGGTAGGCGAGCCGGGGGCCGTCCGTCGAGAGCGTGAGGTCGTGCACCCCGCCCTCGATCGCCCGGACCGTCACGTCGGCCCCGACGCGCGGGGCGAGCCGCTCGATCTGGGCGACGTCCAGGACCGTGTCCTGCGAGTCGAGCAGCGGGTTGTCCAGGTCGTCGGGCCCCGAGGACGCCGAGTGCGCGACCAGCACGGGGCACGAGACGTCGAGCCCCCGCGCCAGCCGTGCCTGGCCCTGGCGCACCGCGCGCAACCACCCCGCCCGCACGGGCAGACCCTCGGGACGCTTGAGCGTCGGGTCGAAGTCCCACCGGCCCCCGTTCGCGGCCAGCAGGTGCGCCGCGTACGCCGAGGGCGCTGCGCTCAGCACGGCGAGCGGGGACCACGGCCCGACGGCGTCGAGCACCCGGGTGGCGATCGTCCGGTTCAACCAGCTCGAGTTGAGGTCGAGGAACGGCGAGTCCAGCACCAGAGCGTCGATCAGCCGCTGACGACGGTGCGCGTGCGCCCACAAGGGCGCCACGAGCCCACCCGTCGAGTGCGCGTGCACCACGACCGGCAGCCCCGGGTGCAGACCCCGCACGGCAGCGACCGCGACCGACAGGTCCGTCGCCGGCTCCCGCAGGTCCTCGACGAAGTGCGGCACCTGCCCCGGGCGGAGCGAGCGGCCCGCCGCACGCAGGTCCACCGCGAAGAACGCGAAGCCCGCATCCTCGACCGCCCGCGCCAGATGCTCCTGGAAGAAGTAGTCGTTGTACCCGTGCACGTGCAGGAACACGCCACGCGGACCGTCGTCCGAGAAGCCCGCCTCGCCCGTGCCCGTGCCCGTGCCCATGCCGTGCGCCCGCCGCACGAGCGTCGCGACGGGCGCAGGAGCGGGCTCGGGGACCGTCACGGCTCCGGGGTCCGCGTCACGGTCCGTGGCGGCGCTCGCGGCCCGGTGGGGCAGGGGAGGGACGAGGGCGAGGAGGCCGTTCCTCGCCGCGGGCAGGGGGCCGCCCGTGGGCAGGGTCGCGGCCTCGAACCCGGCGAGCAGCCGGTCGGGCTCCCACGGCAGACCCGTTCCTGCCGTGGCCGTAACGACCGGCTCCACCATCCTCAGACCTCCGTGCTCGACCCTGCCGCCCCCGCGGGGGCCGCCGCGAGGTCCTTGCCGCCGTCCACGCCGTCCCCGGCGGGGAAGCGCACGAAGAGCATGAGCACGAGGCCCACGAGGATCACGGCGACGATCCCCAGGATGCCCCAGTACTGCTGGCCGGACACGGCGACCATGGTCGCGAAGGCCATCGGAGCGAGGAAGCTCGCTGCGCGCCCCGTGGTCGCGTACAGGCCGAACGCCTCGGCCTCGCGGCCCTCGTCGCTGATCCGCCCGAGGAGGCCGCGGCTCGCGGACTGGGCCGGCCCGACGAACGCGCACAGCAGCAGGCCCCACAGCCAGAAGACGCTCGCGCCGCCGTCGTGCTGGACGAAGACCGCCGTGCCGGAGATCACGAGGCCCACGAGCGAGCCGAGGATCACCCGGCGCGGGCCGATCCTGTCGTCGAGCCAGCCGGCCGCGATCGTGGACAGGCCCGCGACGACGTTCGCCGCGATCGCGAACACGATGACCTCGCTCGCGCTGAAGCCGAACGTGCCCGACGCGATCACGGCACCGAACGTGAAGACGCCTGCCAGGCCGTCGCGGTAGACGGCGCTCGCGACGAGGTAGCCGAGCGTCGAGCGGCGCGTGCGCCACAGGTGCACCAGGTCGCGGCCGAGCTTGCGGTAGGCGCCGACGACGCCGATGGGGGCCGATCCTCCGCGGCGCGGCGACTCGGGGACCGCGAGGAGCACGGGGATCGCGAACACCGCGAACCACACGGCGGATAGCAGGACGCTGACGCGGATGTCCATGCCGTCGGCGCCCGTGATCCCGAACCAGCCGACCTCGGGGTTGATGAAGCCGACGAACAGCACGAGCAGCAGCACGATCCCGCCGACGTACCCGGCGCCCCACCCGATGCCGCTGATGCGCCCGATCGTGCGCGGCGTGGAGATGTCGAGCAGCAGCGCGTTGTACGCGACCGAGGCCAGCTCGAAGAAGACGTTGCCCGCCGAGAGCAGCACGACGCCCAGGATCACGGCGTCGGACAGCGACCCGGGGGTCGGTTGCACGAAGAACATCGCGACCATGGCCGCGACGGTCGCCGCGGTGTTGACCCCGAGCCACACCTTGCGCCGGCCCGAGGCGTCCGCGAGCGCCCCGAGCGCGGGCGCGAGCAGGGCGATGAGGGCTCCGGCGATGGTCAGGCCCCACCCGAGCCACGCGGTGTGGTCGGCCATGACGGCCTGGGGGTCGGCCGCGCCTGCCTCGACGAACGCGTCGCTCGTGATCCAGCGCGTGAAGACGAAGGTCGTGACGACGGCGTTGAACGCGGCCGACCCCCAGTCCCACAGGGACCAGGCGAGGACCTGGCGGCGACCGACCGCAGGACGGGGCGCGGGGGAGCCGTGGCCTGCGTCGGGGGCGCTGGGGGCGTCACCGTCGGATGTGGCGGGGGTCACGTTCGTGTGATCTGGCACGCGCGCATCGTAGACCGTCCGGCGGGCGCGAGGGTGAACACGGGGGATTGGCACGCGCAATCGCCCTGCCGCCTCTGAGGCTGCGGGCGGCAGGCTGTGCGATCTGCCCCTCCCGAGCGCATCGCCTCACCGGTCGAGCGCGCCGTCTCCGCTCCGTACTAGACGAGGAGAATCGCTCCTGGGAACGGCTGGATGCCGACAGTCAAAAGGTGCGCCAGTCTTGGCTGAGACTCACCACTCTAGCGAGACGAGACGGACGATGTTGAAGATCGGTCTTCATGCTCAACCGGGGTGGCGAGGCGATTGATCACGCCCCGCCACCCCGGAACCAGCGCAAGAAGTCGCTCGCAAGAAGCGTCCTTGCCTATGATTTACCCGTACTTCCTAGTATGCGTGGCAGGAAGGCCGAGGCGTACCGTTGCTCCAGAATACCCATTGGAGCGCGTTTCGTGTTGCGGGGCCGTAGATGCCGTCGGCAACCAGGCCACGGCTTTGCTGGAACGCAACCAAGGCTGCACGGGTGGCGGGGCCAAAGCTGCCGTCAACAGCCAGCGAAGCGCCCTGGCAGGTGTTGAGCGAGTCCTGCAGTGCGGTCACTGCGCCCCCAGAGTTTCCTTGCCTGAGGTTGCAGGTGTAGGTGCCCGAGGCAGACGAGTAGGGGATTGCGATGCCGTTGCGAATGCCGACCGTGTTGCAGGTTGGATAGGCGGCGGAGGCGGCGGAAGCAAACGCGACGCCGCTCCCAATTAGCAGCGCGGTGGTCAGTGTGACGGATGCTGTTAGTTGTGCGAGTCGCATTAATTCTCCTAGTTCGGCGTCGTTGACGAGTTGGACATTACCTGGGGCTGGGCGGCCACACAACCTTCAAGGTGGAATTGGTTTCGTCCTGTGGTGGTTCCCGTCATCAGATCCCCTTGCTGGGACCTGGCCGTACTCTGGGCATGTCACCCTCCAGTTCGGCGGTGTTTGTCTTGTGTGCCGTTCTTTTTCCCGCATCGGGAGCAGATTTCTGGGCGGCGGCTCAGCCATGCCCGGGTCCCCGCTAGGCTCTGCGCATGACTCGTGTCCTCATCCTCAACGGTCCCAACCTCGGTCGCCTGGGCGTCCGCGAGCCCGACGTCTACGGGGCGGCCTCCTACGCCGACCTGGTCGCGGCGGGGGAGCGGTGGGGCGCGGAGAACGGCCTCGAGGTGCAGGTGCGTCAGACGGACGACGAGTCGGAGCTGGTCGGGTGGCTGCACGGCGCGGTCGACGACGGCGCGCACGTGGTGCTCAACCCGGCGGCGTTCACGCACTACTCGTACGCGCTGCGCGACGCTGCCGCACAGGTGACCAAGGCGGGGCTGCTGCTGGTCGAGGTGCACCTGAGCAACCCGGCCGCGCGCGAGGAGTTCCGCCACAACTCGGTCATCGGCGGGGTGGCGACGGGGACGGTGGCCGGCTTCGGGTTCGACTCCTACCGCCTGGCGGTCCTCGCGATCGTGTCGAGGCTGTCGGCCTAGATTCGCCTTTCCCAAGTCTGTGGGCTTGATTCGGGAGAATCAAGCCTTCGCCCTTGTGAGAGGGAGATCAAGCGTCTACCGTGGAGGGATGTTCGTCCTGACCGTGGACCAGAGGGCCAGCACCCGCCGAGGAGACCTCGTGCCGGAGGTGCTGGCCGCGCTCGCACCCTTCGACGCGCGTGACGGGGTCGTCATCGGCTTCGACCGCACCGTCGGCGACGAGGTCCAGGCCGTGCTCGACGACGCCGCGCTCGTCGTGGAGATCGTCCTCGCCCTGGGCAGGTGGGGAGGGTGGAGCACGGGCCTCGGCCTCGGCGACGTGCTGCCCGGTCCGGACGGGGGCCTGCCCGCGGCATCGCGCGAGGCGTCCGGATCGGCGTTCGTGCACGCCCGGGCCGCGGTCGAGCGGGCCAAGACCCGCGGCACCCACGTCCCGCTCGCGGTCGAGGGGCCGGACCGGGCAGCGGCGGGAGAGGTCGAAGCGCTCCTGCGGCTCCTGCTCGCCGTGGGCGCCCGCCGCACTCCCGCGGGGTGGGAGGTCGTGGACGCGCTGGCGCGCGTGGGTGGCACCCAGAAGGATGTGGCCCGAGACCTCGGGATCAGCGAGCAGGCCGTGAGCCAACGGCTGCGGGCGAGCCTGTGGTCCGAGGAAGCGGCCGTCCGGCCGGTCGTGACGAGGCTCCTCCAGGAGGCAGACGCATGAGCTTCACCACAGGGTTGGCCGTCGCAGGGGTCGTGCTCGCGACGCTCGTGCTGAGCGTGCTGGGCGGCATGCTCGTGACGCCGTGGGTCCTGCGGGCCGCCGCGCGTCGCTCCGAGGCGGAGGGGGAGCTCCCGCCCGCCCGTGACCCCGGGCCCGTCCCGCCGCCACCCGGCCGCGCCGTCCCGGCTGCTGGCCCGAGCGCAGCGGCGAGCGCACCCGTGCCTCCTCCGCCCCCGGCAGGGCCGCCCTCCCCGGCCCTCGTGCCCGCGGCGCCCGACCCGGCGACCGGTGCGGCGCCGTCGGACCCCGGCGGGCCCGTGGGCACCGAAGCCGTCCAGACGCTGCGCGGCGGGACCTGGATCGGGATCCTCGAGCGCCTCGCGATCACGGGCTGCCTGCTCGCCGGATATCCCGCGGGGGTCGCGTTCGTGGTCGCCATCAAGGGCCTCGGGCGCTACCCCGAGCTGCGCGAGCACCCGGTCGGCGCCGAGCGCTTCCTGATCGGCACGCTCGCCTCGATGATCTGGGCCGCGGCGACCGGACTGCTGGGCGCAGCGATCCTTGGACTCCTCCGGTAGACTGGACCGGGCCTTTCGCGGCCCCCGCGAACTCGCAGCGCCGACGTGCGCCCAGCGAAGCCCGGGGAGCCCGCCAGGGAAGGCCGGCTACCGCCAGGGCGCGCACCCGAACGTGTGCGCATCAGTGGCTCGCACGCGGATCGCGCGGTGAGGCACCCCGACGGCAGCACCATGACAACGCGACAGGAAGACCGAACGTGGCGACGACCAACGACATCAAGAACGGCACCGTGCTCAAGCTCGACGGCCAGCTGTGGACGATCATCGAGTTCCAGCACGTCAAGCCCGGCAAGGGTGGCGCCTTCGTTCGCACCAAGATGAAGAACGTCCTGTCCGGCAAGACCGTCGACAAGACCTTCAACGCCGGCCTCAAGATCGAGACCGCGAACGTCGACAAGCGCGACATGCAGTACCTGTACAAGGACGGCGACGACTTCGTCTTCATGGACACCTCGACGTACGACCAGATCACGGTCCCGGCCGCGACCGTCGGCGACGCCGCCAACTACATGCTCGAGAGCCAGAACGCGCTCGTCGCGACCAACGAGGGTGTCCCGCTCTACATCGAGCTCCCTCCGTCGGTCGTCCTCGAGATCACCTACACCGAGCCGGGCCTGCAGGGCGACCGCTCGACCGGTGGCACCAAGCCCGCGACCCTCGAGACCGGTGCGCAGATCCAGGTCCCGCTCTTCCTCGAGCAGGGCACCAAGGTCAAGGTCGACACCCGCGACGGCTCCTACCTGGGGCGCGTGAACGACTGACGTGGGTGCTCGAACCAAGGCACGCAAGCGCGCCCTCGACGTCCTCTTCGAGGCCGAGCAGCGCCAGCTGGACCCGCAGACCCTCCTCGCCGACCGGGTCGTCGACTCGGGCTCCCAGACGCCCCTGCCGCAGTACAGCGTGGACCTCGTCGAGGGCGTGCTGGCGCACCGCGAGCGGATCGACGAGCTCCTCGAGACCTACTCGCACGGGTGGACGCTCGACCGCATGCCCGCGGTCGACCGTGCGCTCCTGCGCATCGGCAGCTGGGAGATCCTCTACAACGACGACGTCCCCGACGCCGTCGCGATCGACGAGGCCGTCGACCTGGCCCGCGAGCTGTCCACGGACGACTCGCCGAGCTTCGTCAACGGCCTGCTGGCCCGCATCGAGGAGATGAAGCCGACGATCCTGGCCTGAGGCCCGGACGCCGTCGGGCGTCCCCCAGGCGCGCAGCCCAGCGCCCGCGCCCAGGCGACACCACGTGCCGTCGTGTGCCGGTCCCGCCCTCGTGGCGGGGCCGGCACACGTGCGTGCGGGCCCATCGAACGCCTCGTCACCTCGCGACCGCAGTGTGATCAACGACGCCCGCCCAGCCCGTGAGAAGCAACCCGGCCCGGTCCGGGCGAGGGGTAGGGTGAAGGCGTCAGATTTCCTTTAAGGCCCGTCCAGTGAGGCGGGGAAGGAGGTCACCAGAATGAGTTCTGGGCCTGCTGTGCCATCTTCCGAACCGACCGTCACCCCCGAGGACCCCTCGGACGGCGTGACCACCGTTCTCGGCGAAGCCGAGATCGCGCGGGCACTGACCCGCATCGCCCACGAGGTCGTCGAGCGCAACAAGGGCGCGCACGACGTGGTCCTCCTGGGCATCCCGACGCGCGGCGTCCCCCTGGCCGAGCGGCTCGCCGAGCGCCTCGCGACGATCGAGCCCGGCCTGGTCCCCGCGGACGTCGTCGGTGAGCTCGACGTCACGATGTACCGCGACGACCTCCACAAGCACCCCGTGCGGACCATCGGTGCCACGCGCCTGCCCGCGTCCGGGATCGACGGCAAGGTCGTCGTCCTGGTCGACGACGTGCTGTTCTCCGGGCGCACCATCCGGGCGGCGCTCGACGCGATCAGCGACATCGGTCGCCCCCGTGCCGTCCAGCTCGCCGCGCTGGTCGACCGCGGCCACCGCGAGCTGCCGATCCGCCCCGACTACGTGGGCAAGAACCTGCCCACGTCGCTGTCCGAGCGCGTGAGCGTACGCCTCGTCGAGACCGACGGCGCGCCCGACGGTACGTCCGGCGCGGGTGGGCACGTGACCGACGCGGTCCTCATCAGCCAGCGGTCCACCTCCACCTCCAGCGAGGGCACCCGATGAAGCACCTGCTGTCCACCGCGGACCTCGCGCGCGCCGACGCCATCCGCATCCTCGACACGGCCGCCCAGATGGCCGCCACGCAGTCGCGGGAGATCAAGAAGCTCCCGACGCTGCGCGGTCGCACGGTCGTCAACCTGTTCTTCGAGGACTCGACGCGCACCCGCATCTCGTTCGAGACCGCGGCCAAGCGCCTGTCGGCCGACGTCATCAACTTCTCGGCCAAGGGCTCGAGCGTCTCCAAGGGCGAGTCCCTCAAGGACACGGCCCTCACGCTCCAGGCCATGGGCGCGGACGCGGTCGTGATCCGCCACCAGGCCTCCGGCGCGCCGCACACGCTCGCGCACGCGGGCTGGGTCGAGGCGGCCGTCGTCAACGCGGGCGACGGGATGCACCAGCACCCGACGCAGGCGCTGCTCGACGCCTTCACCATGCGCCGCCACCTCGTGGGCCGCGGCGCCGCGGGGGCGTCGGTCGCGGGCGACCCGACCGGCCAGGACCTCGCGGGCCTCAAGATCGCGATCGTGGGCGACGTGCTGCACTCGCGCGTCGCGCGCTCGAACGTCCACCTGCTGCACACGCTGGGCGCGCAGGTCACCCTGGTCGCGCCCCCCACGCTCGTGCCCGTGGGCGTCGAGACGTGGCCGTGCGACGTGTCGTACCACCTCGACGAGGTCCTCGCCGAGACCACCCCCGACGCCGTGATGATGCTCCGCGTCCAGCGCGAGCGCATGAGCGGCTCGGGCGCCGGTGGGGGAGCGTTCTTCCCCAACCCGCTCGAGTACACGCGCAACTACGGGCTCGACGGGCGCCGCCTGGCGCTCCTGCCGGACCACACGATCGTCATGCACCCCGGCCCGATGAACCGCGGCCTGGAGATCTCCGCCGAGGCCGCCGACTCACCGCGCGCGGTGATCGTCGAGCAGGTCGCCAACGGCGTGGCGGTCCGCATGGCCGTCCTCTACCTGCTCCTCGCGGGCGACGCATCGAAGGAAAGGGCTGGACTCGAATGAGCGAGCAGACCACGAACCCCACCTACGTCCTGCAGGGCGCGGCCCCGCTGGGCGGCGACCCGGTCGACCTCGTCCTCGCGGGCGGCGTCATCTCCGAGGTCCGCGCGGCGAACAGCCCCGTCGCGGACGACGAGACGGCCGTCGACGCGACCGGCCTGGTCGCCCTGCCCGGCCTCGTCGACCTGCACACGCACCTGCGCGAGCCGGGCCGCGAGGACGCCGAGACCATCGTCTCGGGCACGCGGGCCGCGGCCGTGGGCGGTTTCACGGCCGTGCACGCCATGGCCAACACGACCCCGGTCGCGGACACCGCGGGCGTCGTCGAGCAGGTGTGGCGCATCGGGCGTGACGCGGGCTGGGTCGACGTCCACCCGGTCGGCGCGGTCAGCGTCGGCCTCGAGGGCCACCAGCTCGCCGAGATCGGCGCCATGGCGGACTCGGCGGCGCGCGTGCGCGTCTTCTCCGACGACGGCAAGTGCGTGTGGGACCCCATCCTCATGCGCCGCGCCCTGGAGTACGTCAAGGCGTTCGACGGCGTCGTGGCCCAGCACGCGCAGGAGCCGCGCCTCACGGAGGGCGCCCAGATGAACGAGGGCGTCGTCTCGGCCGAGCTCGGCCTCGCGGGCTGGCCCGCGGTCGCCGAGGAGGCGATCATCGCGCGCGACGTGCTGCTCGCCGAGCACGTGGGCTCGCGCCTGCACGTGTGCCACCTGTCGACGGCCGGCTCGGTCGAGATCATCCGCTGGGCCAAGGGCCGCGGGATCGACGTCACGGCCGAGGTCACGCCGCACCACCTCGTGCTGACCGACGAGCTCGCCCGGGACTACGACCCGACGTTCAAGGTCAACCCGCCGCTGCGCACCGCCGCAGACGTCGAGGCCGTGCGCCAGGGCCTGGCGGACGGCACGATCGACATCGTCGCGACCGACCACGCGCCGCACACGCGCGAGGACAAGGACTGCGAGTGGGCCGCGGCCGCGTTCGGCATGACGGGCCTGGAGACGGCGCTGAGCGTCGTGCAGCAGACCATGGTCGACTCGGGCCGCATGACCTGGGCGGACGTGGCACGCGTCCTGTCGGCCGCGCCCGCGCGCATCGGCCGCATCGACGAGGGCCCGACGGCGCAGGGTCGCCCGCTCGAGGTCGGCGAGCCCGCCAACGTGGTCCTCGTGGACCCGGCGGCACGCCGCGTCGTCGACGGCCGCTCGCAGGCCACGGCCAGCACCAACACGCCGTTCCACGGCTACGAGCTGCCGGGCTGCGTCGTGGCGACGTTCCTGCGCGGTCGCGCGACCGTCCTGGACGGCGCTCCTGTCGAGCAGGTCGCGGAGGTCCGCTCGTGAACCTCCCCCTGCCCGTCGCGGTCGGTATCTGGGTCGTCATCGGCCTGGTCCTGCTCGCCGTCGTCTTCGTGGGCCTCAAGCGTCTGACGACCCGCACGGCCCAGACCGTCCCGGCCCCGCCCGCGGTCCCGGACGGCGACCTCGGCGAGGTCGTCGCGGGGCCGTTCACCGCGGTCTACGTGTCGAGCACGCTCGCGGGGGACTGGCTCGCCCGCGTCGGCGCCCACCGCCTCGGCTTCCGGTCGAACGCGACCGTGACCGTGCACCGGGCAGGCGTGCTGATCGCCCGTCAGGGAGCCCCGGACCTGTTCCTGGCCGCGAGCGCCCTCGAGGGCGTGACGCTGGCCCCGGGCATGGCGGGCAAGTACGTCGGTCAGGACGGCCTGGTCGTGCTGACGTGGACCGTGCCGGCCGCCGGCCAGGCCCCGGCCACCCGCTTGGATACTGGACTCCGGACCCAGCTCGCCCCGGACCGTGCCACCCTCCTGAACGCAGTCCGCGAGCTTCTTCCCGCCGCCGACAGCGCACCGAACGACGACTCGAAGGAGCCGCAGCAGTGAGCATCTCGACCCCCAGCACGGACGCCCTGGACACCGACCGGACCGCGGTCCTGGTCCTCGAGGACGGGACGACCCTGACCGGTCGCGCCTACGGGGCCCGTGGCACGACGTTCGGCGAGATCGTCTTCAACACCGGCATGACCGGCTACCAGGAGACGCTGACCGACCCGTCCTACCACCGGCAGATCGTCGTCATGACGGCCCCCCACATCGGGAACACCGGCGTGAACGACGACGACCCCGAGTCCCGCAAGATCTGGGTCAGCGGCTTCGTGGTGCGCGACCCCGCGCGCCGCCCGTCGAACTGGCGCTCGGCCGGCTCCCTGACCGACGAGCTCGTCGAGCAGGGGATCGTGGGGATCAGCGACGTCGACACGCGCGCGCTGACCCGTCACCTGCGCGACCGCGGCGTGATGCGCGCCGGTGTCTTCTCGGGCGACGCGCTGGTGCGCGACGGCTACCTGCGCCCGACCGAGGAGCTCGTCGAGCTCGTCCGCTCGGCCCCCGCGATGGCCGGGGCGGACCTGGCCCGCGAGGTCAGCACCCCCTCGGCCTACGTGGTCGAGCCCTCGGGGGAGTTCGCCGGCAAGGAGCCGCTCAAGACGGTCGTCGCGGTGGACCTCGGTATCAAGTCGATGACCCCCCAGCGCCTGTCGGAGCGCGGCATCCGGGTGCACGTCGTGCCCTCGTGGTCCACGATCGAGGACGTCCTGGCCCTCGCCCCGGACGGCGTGTTCTTCTCGAACGGCCCGGGCGACCCGAGCGCCGCGACGCACGAGGTCACGCTGCTGCGCGAGGTCCTCGACCGCCGTCTGCCGTACTTCGGCATCTGCTTCGGCAACCAGATCCTGGGTCGCGCGCTGGGCTTCGGCACGTACAAGCTCGCGTACGGCCACCGCGGCATCAACCAGCCCGTGATGGACCTCGCCACGCGCAAGGTCGAGATCACGTCCCAGAACCACGGCTTCGCGGTCGACGCCCCCATCGGGGAGCAGGCGACCGCACCGCACGACGGCGGCCGCTACGGCCGTGTCGTCGTCTCGCACATCGGGCTCAACGACGACGTGGTGGAGGGCCTCGAGTGCCTCGACATCCCCGCGTTCTCGGTCCAGTACCACCCGGAGGCAGCCGCCGGCCCGCACGACGCCGCCTACCTCTTCGACCGCTTCCTCGACCTCATGACGTCCGGCGCGGCCTCTGCCGCCGGCCTCTCGGCCGCCACGCCGCAGACGTCCGCAAAGGAGAACTGACCAGTGCCTCGCAGAACTGACATCAACAGCGTCCTGGTCATCGGGTCCGGCCCGATCGTCATCGGCCAGGCCTGCGAGTTCGACTACTCGGGCACCCAGGCCATCCGGGCGCTCAAGGAGGAGGGCCTGCGGGTCGTCCTGGTGAACTCGAACCCGGCCACGATCATGACCGACCCGGAGTTCGCGGACGCGACGTACGTCGAGCCGATCACGACCGAGGTCCTGACGACCATCATCGCCAAGGAGCGCCCGGACGCCGTCCTCGCGACCCTGGGCGGGCAGACGGCGCTCAACGCGGCGATCGCGCTCGACGAGGCCGGCGTGCTCGAGAAGTACGGCGTGGAGCTCATCGGGGCGAACATCGCCGCGATCGAGAAGGGCGAGGACCGCCAGCAGTTCAAGGACGTCGTCGAGAAGTGCGGCGGCGAGTCGGCCCGTTCCGAGATCATCCACACGATCGAGGAGGCCGTCGCGGCCGCAGAGTCCTTGGGGTACCCCATGGTCGTGCGTCCGTCCTTCACGATGGGCGGCCTCGGCAGCGGCATCGCGTACGACGAGCAGGACCTGCGCCGCATCGTCGGCCAGGGCCTGCACTACTCGCCCACGACCGAGGTCCTCCTCGAGGAGTCGATCCTCGGGTGGAAGGAGTACGAGCTCGAGCTCATGCGCGACACGGCGGACAACGTCGTCGTGATCTGCTCGATCGAGAACGTCGACCCGGTCGGCGTGCACACGGGCGACTCGATCACGGTGGCTCCCGCGCTGACGCTCACGGACCGTGAGTTCCAGAAGCTGCGCGACATCGGCATCGCGGTCATCCGCGAGGTCGGCGTCGACACGGGCGGCTGCAACATCCAGTACGCGGTGCACCCGGAGACCGGGCGGGTCATCGTCATCGAGATGAACCCTCGTGTGTCGCGCTCGTCGGCGCTGGCGTCGAAGGCCACGGGCTTCCCGATCGCGAAGATCGCCGCGAAGCTCGCCATCGGCTACACGCTCGACGAGATCCCCAACGACATCACGGGCTCGACGCCCGCGTCGTTCGAGCCGACGCTCGACTACGTCGTGGTCAAGGTGCCGCGGTTCGCGTTCGAGAAGTTCCCCGCCGCGGACGACACCCTGACGACGACCATGAAGTCGGTGGGCGAGGCCATGGCGATGGGCCGCAACTTCACCGAGGCGCTCGGCAAGGCGCTGCGCTCGATCGACAAGGGCGGCGCGGTGTTCCACTGGGACGGCGAGCCGGTCTCGGGCGAGGAGCTCGACGCGCTGCTCGTGGAGATCTCCCGCCCCACGGAGGGCCGCCTGGTCGCGACCCAGCAGGCGTTGCGCGCCGGGGCGAGCATCGAGCAGGTCTTCGAGGCCACCAAGATCGACCCGTGGTACCTCGACCAGATCCAGCTCGTCAACGAGGTCGCTGCCGAGGTCGCCCAGGCCGACGCCCTCACGCGCGACGTGCTGGTGCAGGCCAAGCGTCACGGCCTGTCGGACGCGCAGGTCGCGAAGCTGCGCGGCATGGGCGCGGCGGGGGAGTCGACGGTCCGCGAGGTCCGCTACGCGCTCGACGTGCGCCCGGTCTACAAGACGGTCGACACGTGCGCGGCCGAGTTCGAGGCGAAGACCCCGTACCACTACTCGACGTACGACCTCGAGACCGAGGTCTCCCCGCGCGAGCGCCCGGCCGTGCTGATCCTGGGCTCCGGCCCGAACCGCATCGGTCAGGGCATCGAGTTCGACTACTCGTGCGTGCACGCGACGCTCGCCCTCAAGGGCGAGTACGAGACCGTGATGGTCAACTGCAACCCGGAGACGGTCTCGACCGACTACGACACCTCGGACCGCCTGTACTTCGAGCCCCTGACGTTCGAGGACGTGCTCGAGGTGTACCAGGCCGAGCTCGCCGCGGGTCCGGTCGCGGGCGTCATCGTGCAGCTCGGTGGCCAGACGCCGCTGGGTCTCGCGCAGCGTCTGGCGGACGCGGGCCTGCCGATCCTGGGCACCTCGCCCGAGGCGATCGACGCCGCGGAGGACCGCGGGGTCTTCGGGCGCGTGCTGGCCGAGGCGGGCCTGCCCGCGCCGGCGTTCGGCACGGCCACGTCGCTCGCGCAGGCGCGTGAGGTCGCCGAGGGCATCGGCTACCCGGTGCTGGTCCGCCCGTCCTACGTGCTGGGTGGGCGCGGCATGGAGATCGTGTACTCGGCCGAGCAGCTCACGGGCTACGTCGAGCGTGCGCTGCACGCCGCCGCGACGGACGACCGCACGACGACGGGCTCGTTGCCCGCGCCGCTGCTCATCGACCGCTTCCTCGACGACGCCATGGAGATCGACGTCGACGCGCTCTACGACGGCACCGAGCTGTACCTGGGCGGCGTCATGGAGCACATCGAGGAGGCGGGCATCCACTCGGGCGACTCGGCGTGCGTGCTGCCCCCGGTGTCGCTGAGCGAGGCCGAGATCGAGCGCATCCGCCGCTCGACCGAGGCCATCGCCAAGGGCGTGGGCGTGCGGGGGCTGCTCAACGTCCAGTACGCGCTCGTCTCGGACGTCCTGTACGTCCTGGAGGCGAACCCGCGTGCCTCGCGCACGGTGCCGTTCGTCTCCAAGGCGACGGGGGTCTCGCTGGCCAAGGCCGCGGCGCGCGTCATGGTCGGCGAGTCCATCGCGGACCTGCGCGCGAGCGGGGTCCTGCCGGCGGAGGGCGACGGGGGCCACCTGGACCTCGACTCGCCGATCGCGGTCAAGGAGGCCGTGCTGCCGTTCAAGCGCTTCCGCACGACCGACGGCGTCGTGGTCGACACGGTGCTCGGCCCGGAGATGCGCTCGACGGGTGAGGTCATGGGCTTCGACCGCGACTTCCCGCGCGCGTTCGCCAAGTCGCAGGCTGCGGCGTTCGGCGGGCTGCCGACCTCGGGCTCGGTCTTCGTGTCGGTCGCCGACCGTGACAAGCGCTCGATCGTCTTCCCGATCAAGCGCCTGACGGAGCTGGGCTTCGAGATCCTCGCGACCCAGGGAACCGCCGGTGTGCTGCGTCGCAACGGCATCCCGGCCACGATCGTGCGCAAGTTCTCGTCGGGCCGTGGCGCCGACGGCGAGCCGACGATCGTCGACCTCATCACCGAGGGCAAGGTCGACATGGTCATCAACACGCCGTCCGGTCAGGGCGCACGCGCGGACGGCTACGAGATCCGGGCGGCCACGACGGCGGCGGACAAGCCGATCGTCACGACGACCCAGCAGCTCGCGGCCGCGGTCCAGGGCATCGAGGCGGTCCTCGCGGGTCCGTTCGACGTGTGGAGCCTGCAGGAGCACACGGCCGCCACGGCCGCGCGCAAGGCCGAGGCGAACGCGTGAGCGCTGGGCCGGGCGCGGCGCGCCGCCCCTTCGGGGAGCGGCTCGCCGAGGCCATGGACGCTCACGGGCCGCTGTGCGTGGGCATCGACCCGCACCCGGGTCTGCTGGCGGCCTGGGGCCTGCCCGACGACGCTACGGGGCTCCGGGAGTTCGGCCTGCGGGTCGTGGAGGCCGTGGGTGGGCAGGTCGCTGCGCTCAAGCCGCAGTCTGCCCTGTTCGAGCGCCACGGGTCGCGCGGCGTCGCGGCCCTCGAGGAGGTGCTCGCGGCCGCCGCGGCGGCTGGCCCCTCGGGGACGCTGACGATCGTCGACGCCAAGCGCGGCGACATCGGCTCGACCATGGCCGGGTACGCGGACGCCTACCTGCGCGACGGCTCGCCGCTCGCGGGCGACGCCCTGACCGTCTCCCCGTACCTGGGCTTCGGGTCGCTGACCCCGGCCGTGGAGGCCGCGCTCGAGACGGGGCGCGGGCTGTTCGTGCTGTGCCTGACGTCCAACCCGGAGGGCGCGCAGGTCCAGCACGCCCGCACGGGCGCGGGGGTCGACGTCCGCTCGGTCGCCGCGCGCATCGCCGCGGAGGCCGCTGCGCTCAACGAGGGGATCGCGCCGCTCGGGTCGATCGGCCTGGTCGTGGGCGCGACCATCGGTGACGCGGCCCGCAACACCGGGGTGGACCTGCCGGCGGTCAACGGCCCGCTCCTGGCGCCCGGGGTCGGTGCGCAGGGCGCGGGCGCGGCCGAGCTCGCCGCGGTGTTCGGCGACGCTCGTCGTCAGGTGCTCGCGTCCTCGTCGCGCGGCGTCCTCGCTGCGGGACCGGACGCCGGGGCGCTGCTCACGGCGGCCCGCGCGGCCTCGCGTGAGGCGGCCGACGCGCTGCGCGGCTGAGCCCACGCTCTCGACGCCCGAGGGGCGTCCACCCTCCCGGTGGGCGCCCCTCGGGCGTCGGTGGGGCGTGCACCCGGCGACTCACCGCACGCCGGCACCGGGCCGTCGGCGAAGTGGCCTGACAGACTCGTCCCATGACCTCCTCTCTCGCTGCCGGTGACCGGCAGACCCCTGACGCCCTCGACATCCCCGGCACCTGGAACGCGCGCGACGTCGGTGGCCGCGCCGTCCCGGCGGGCGCCACCGCCCCGCTTCGCACGGGGGTGCTCGTGCGGACCGCGAGCCTGTCGCGGCTGACCCCCGAGGGCGTCGCCGCGCTCGAGGCGCTGGGCGTGACGCTGGACCTCGACCTGCGTGGCGCGGACGAGGTCGAGCGCGACGGTCAGGACGTCGTCCCGGCGACCACGCGCGTGGTGCCCCGGCCGCTGGACCCGGCGGTCGGCGTCGGGCACGCGCTGGGCGGGGCCGACGCACCGGCCGCCTCCGGTACCCCGGGCCGCGAGGAGGCCGCGACCGAGGAGCGCTCCGCCGACACCGCAGCCATGATCGGGCGCCTGCTCGGGGCCGACGACCCGCAGGCCCTCGCACGGGCCATGATGCACGGCGTCTATGCGACGTTCGTCACGGACCCGACCATCCGGCGGACGGTCGGAGAGGCCCTGGAGGACATCGCGGAGGCCGACGGGGCGGTCGTCGTGCACTGCTCGGCGGGCAAGGACCGGACCGGGTGGATCGTCGCGCTCGTCCAGCACGTCTGCGGTGTGAGCGAGGAGGACCGGCTCGCCGAGTACCTCGCGAGCGGTGCCGCGGTCGAGGGGCTCGCCGCCGTGATCCCCCCGATCCCCGGCCTCGACAAGGACGCCCTGACCCCCTTGCTGGGCGTCGAGCCGGAGTACCTCCGCGGCGCGTGGGAGCTCGCCGAGAACGAGTTCGGGAGCATCGACGGCTACCTCGACGCGTGCGGCGCCGGGCCTGCGACCAGGGCGAAGATCGCGAGGAAGTTCGCTGCTCAGGGCGTGTGAACGTTGCCTGGCCTGCCAGGTGTGGCTAGTTTCGAGGGTGTCGAGGTCGCCACCGGGGGCATCAGATCCGGTCGGCGGCCCCGGTGCACGTGTGGGCCCATCCGTCTGAGGACAAGTAGGTGACTTGCGTGGCACTACCATCCCTGACCCCCGAGCAGCGCGCGGCGGCACTCGAGAAGGCGGCCGAGGCGCGTCGAGTGCGGGCCGAGGTCAAGAACCGGTTGAAGCACTCCCAGGGCTCCCTGGCCGAGGTGATCGAGCAGGGCCGCACGGACGACGTGATCGGCAAGCTGCGCGTCGTCGCGCTGCTGGAGTCGCTCCCCGGCGTGGGTAAGGTGAAGGCCCGGGCGATCATGGAGGAGATCGGGATCGCCGAGACACGTCGTGTCCGCGGGCTGGGACCCCACCAGTCCGCGGCGCTCATCGAGAGGTTTGGCTGACATTTCCGCTTCACCCACCGCGCAGGCCGCCTCGGCGCCTGCCGCACCACCGACCCCTGCCCGCCTGACCGTCCTGGCGGGCCCCACCGCCGTCGGGAAGGGGACCGTGTCGGCGGACATCCGCGCGCGGTACCCGCAGGTGTGGTTGTCCGTGTCCGCCACGACCCGTGCCGCTCGCCCCGGCGAGGTGGACGGCGTCCACTACCACTTCATCGGCACCGAGGAGTTCGACCGGCTGGTCGAGGCGGGCGAGATGCTGGAGTGGGCCGTGGTGCACGGGCGCAACAGGTACGGGACCCCTCGCCGGCCGGTCGAGGAGAAGCTCGCGGCGGGGGTCCCCGCCCTGCTCGAGATCGACCTGCAGGGCGCGCGCCAGGTGCGCGAGTCCATGCCCGAGGCCCGGTTCGTGTTCCTCGCCCCGCCCAGCTGGGAGGAGCTCGAGCGCAGGCTCGTCGGCCGCGGCACGGAGGGTCCCGAGGAGCGTGAGCGCCGCCTCGCCACGGCCCGCGTCGAGCTGGCCGCCGAGCCCGAGTTCGACGTCGTGATCGTCAACGACGAGGTGCACCGGGCGACCGACGCGCTCGTCGAGGCGATGGGTCTGACGCCCGTCGCGTGACCCTCGTGGTGCCGACGTCACGGGCGTGGGCACCACCAGGACTTGTGCCTGCCCAGTAGACTGGTCGTCAGGCGTGTGCGTCTTGAGCGCGCGCAACCTCTTTGATCCATCCTGCGGGCGACCGTCTGAGCCGCCGCAGGCCCCCCTGACTCACGGAGTGAGACTGTGTCTGGAACCATCGCCGCCCCCGAGGGCATCACCGACCCGCCGATCGACGACCTACTGGAGCGCGCCGACTCCAAGTACGCGCTCGTGATCTACGCGGCCAAGCGTGCCCGTCAGATCAACGCGTACTACTCGCAGCTCAACGAGGGCCTGCTGGAGAACGTGGGCCCGCTCGTCGAGACCCGCAACCAGGAGAAGCCGCTGTCGATCGCGATGCGCGAGATCAACGAGGGCCTGCTCACGATCGAGACCGTGGAGGCTCCCGCCTCCTGACCGCGGGGCCGCCTGCGGGCGGCTCGGTGGTCCGGGTGGGCGCGGCGTGCGTGGCACAGAGGGAGGGTTCGTACCCATGAGGATCCTTCTCGGGGTCTCCGGGGGAGTGGCGGCCTACAAGGCCGTGCTCCTGCTGCGGCTCCTGCGTGAGCAGGGGCACCAGGTGCGGGTCGTCCCCACCGCGTCCGCCCTGCGGTTCGTGGGGGCCCCGACGTTCGAGGCGCTGTCGGGCGAGAAGGTCAGCACCGAGGTGTTCGACGACGTCCCCCAGGTCGCGCACGTCGCGCTCGGTCAGGGTGCGGACCTGGTGATCGTCGCCCCCGCCACGGCGGACCTCCTCGCACGGGCGGCCGCGGGCCGCGCCGACGACCTGCTCACCTCGACGCTGCTGACCGTGTCGTGCCCGGTCGTCATGGCCCCGGCCATGCACACCGAGATGTGGCAGCACCCCGCGACCGTGGCCAACGTCGCGACCCTGCGCTCGCGCGGGGTGCACGTGATCGAGCCGGCGAGCGGTCGGCTGACGGGCAAGGACACCGGCCCGGGCCGGCTGCCCGAGCCCGAGGACATCGCGCGGACCGCCCTCGAGGTGGCCGGGCGAGGCGCCGCGTCGGCGGTGCCCCAGGACCTCTCCGGCCTGCGCGTGGTCGTCTCGGCCGGCGGCACGCGCGAACCCATCGACCCGGTGCGCTTCATCGGGAACCTGTCGAGCGGACGTCAGGGCATCGCCCTGGCCCGTGCCGCCCAGGACAGGGGTGCCGACGTCACGCTCGTCGGGGCGAACCTGACCGAGCAGCTCGACCAGGTCACGGACGTGGTCCGGGTCGGCTCGACGGCCGAGCTGCGCGAGGCCATGCGTTCGCTGGCTCCGGAGGCCGACGTGGTGGTCATGACGGCCGCCGTCGCGGACTTCCGCCCGGCTCGCACGCCGTCCACCAAGATCAAGAAGATCCCCGGGCAGGGCCCCGCTCCCATCGAGCTGGTCGAGAACCCCGACATCCTGGCGGAGCTCGCGCGCGAGCGGTTGCGACCGGGGCAGCTCGTCGTCGGCTTCGCGGCCGAGACGGGCGACGAGGCGGGCGACGTCTGGCACCACGGCCGCGCCAAGGCACGTCGCAAGGGCGCCGACCTCCTCGTGATCAACCCCGTGGGTCACGGCAAGGGCTTCGGGGTGGACACCAACGAGGTGCTGATCGTCGACGCCCAGGGCGAGACGGTCGCCCAGGCCCAGGGCACCAAGCGTGAGGTCGCGGACGCGGTGTGGGACACGGTCCTCAAAGCCTCCCCTCGGCTCGCGCCGACCACGGACTGAGATCTCCTTCACGTCTCAGTGGTCGGATGTCGGGTATCACCCAGCGGGACAGTACGCTGGACCCCATGACTTCTGACGACCTGCGCCTGTTCACGTCCGAGTCCGTGACGGAGGGACACCCGGACAAGGTCTGCGACCAGATCTCCGACGCGATCCTCGACGCCCTCCTCGCGCAGGACCCGTCGTCGCGTGTCGCGGTGGAGACCATGGTCACCACGGGACTGGTCCACGTGGCGGGCGAGGTCACGACCAACGCGTACGTCGAGATCCCGCAGATCATCCGCGACGTCGTCAAGGGGATCGGCTACACGTCGTCCGCGATCGGCTTCGACGGCGACTCGTGCGGTGTGTCGGTCTCGATCGGTCAGCAGTCACCGGACATCGCCCAGGGCGTCGACAAGAGCCTGGAGCAGCGCGACGACACGTCCGATCTGGACCCGCTCGACGCCCAGGGCGCCGGTGACCAGGGCCTGATGTTCGGCTACGCGAGCGACGAGACGCCCACGCTGCTGCCCCTGCCGATCTTCCTCGCGCACCGCCTCGCCGAGCGCCTGGCGCTGGTCCGCAAGGACGGGTCGCTGCCCGGGCTGCGCCCCGACGGCAAGACGCAGGTGACCATCGGCTACGACGGGGACCGCGCGGTCCGCCTCGACACCGTGGTGCTCTCGACCCAGCACGACGAGGACGTCCTGCAGGACACGCTGCGCGCCCAGGTCGCCGAGCTCGTCGTGGCCCCGGTCGTCGAAGGGCTCGACCTGGACGTCGCGGACTTCCGCCTGCTCGTGAACCCGACCGGCAAGTTCGTCATCGGTGGTCCGCAGGGCGACGCCGGGCTCACGGGCCGCAAGATCATCGTCGACACCTACGGTGGGATGGCCCGCCACGGCGGCGGCGCGTTCTCCGGCAAGGACCCGTCGAAGGTCGACCGCTCGGCCGCCTACGCCACGCGCTGGGTGGCCAAGAACGTCGTCGCAGCCGGGCTCGCGCGCCGCTGCGAGGTCCAGGTCGCCTACGCGATCGGCAAGGCGCACCCCGTGGGCCTGTACGTCGAGACGTTCGGCACCGAGACCGTCCCGGTCGAGCGCATCCGCGCGGCGATCGACGAGGTCTTCGACCTGCGCCCTGCCGCGATCATCGCCGACCTGGACCTGCTGCGGCCCATCTACTCGCAGACCGCGGCCTACGGGCACTTCGGGCGCGAGCTGCCCGACTTCACGTGGGAGCGCACGGATCGCGTGGCGGCCCTGCAGGCGGCCGTCTGAGCCTCGTCGCGCGGGTTGGCCCGGCGTGGGTGGCGCGTGCTGAGATAGGGCCATGACCAGCCAGGACGCCGCTCCCGAGGACGCGGGGGAACAGCTCACGCTGATCCCCGCGCCGCAGGCGCCGTCGCGCGCCGGTCGTACCGCCCAGGGCAAGGTCAAGGCCGCCCGTCCGGTGGGTGCGCTCGAGATCGCGAGCGACCTACCGGTCGCGCGGGTCGTCCTCGACCTGGTGCCGCACCACCTGGACCAGACGTTCGACTACCTGGTCCCGGCGTCCATGGCCCAGGGCGCGCAGCCCGGCGTCCGGGTCAAGGCCCGGTTCGGGCCGCAGGAGGCCGACGGCTACGTCCTTGCGCGCGCCGCGTCGAGCGACCACGACGGGCGGCTCGTGCCGCTCAAGCGGCTCGTGTCGGCCGAGCAGGTGCTCACGCCGCAGGTCGCGGCGTTGTGCCGCACGGTCGCCGACCACTACGCGGGCACGCTCTCCGACGTGCTGCGCCTCGCGATCCCGCCGCGGCACGCGCGGGCCGAGTCCGCGCCGTCGGGCACGCAGGACGCTCCCGGTGCGGCGGGGGACGCCGCGAGCGCCCCGGTCGCCGACGGCGACGCGCCGCAGGGCGCGAGCCCCCCGGCGCCCCCCGGGCCGCCGGACCCTGACCGGCCCTCCGCGTGGGCGCCCTACCGCGGCGGTGCCGCGTTCCTGAACCACCTGGTCGGCGGGTCTGCGCCGCGTGCGGTCTGGACGGCCCTTCCCGGCCGCGTGGCCGACGGCGAGCCCGTCCAGGGGGCTCGTCCCCCGGCGACCAGCGGCGGGGGCGAGCAGGACCCCGCGCAGGGCGTCCAGCACTGGGCCCTGGCGCTGGCCGAGGCCGTGCGGGCGACGGTGACGGGCGGACGTGGCGCGCTCGTGGTGCTGCCCGACGCGCGCGACGTCGACCAGATGTGCCTCGCCCTCGAGCTCGCGGGCTACGCACCGCACACCGCGCGCCGTGCCGGGCAGTTCGTGCGCCTGACCGCCGACGAGGGCCCCTCGCCCCGGTACCGCAGCTTCCTGGCGGCGTTGCGGGGAGAGGTGCGGGTCGTCGTCGGGACGCGCGCCGCGGCGTTCGCGCCCGTCCAGGACCTGGGCCTCGTGGCGTGCTGGAACGACGGCGAGGAGACCCTCGCCGAGCCCCGCTCGCCCTACCCGCACGCCCGCGAGGTCCTCGCGCTGCGCAGCGAGCTCGAGGGCGCGGCGTTCCTGCTGGGGTCGGTCAGCCGCACGGTGCAGGCCCAGGCGCTCCTCGAGTCCGGCTGGGCCCGGGAGGTCGCGGCCCCCCGCGAGGTGCTGCGCGCGCGGGCCCCACGGGTGCGGGCGCTGACGTCGGTCGAGCTCGCTGCCGAGGGCGCCGGGGCCGCCGCCCGCCTGCCGAGCGCCGCGTGGCGGGCCGTGCGGGACGCCCTGGGCGCGGGCCCGGTCCTGGTCCAGGTCCCGCGAGCCGGGTACCTGCCCGTCGTGGCGTGCGCGCGCTGCCGGACGGCCGCGCACTGCGGCACGTGCCACGGGCCGCTCATGCTGCCCGGCCCGGGCGCCCCACCGCAGTGCGCGTGGTGCGGCGCCCTGGCCGGGGCGTGGTCGTGCGACGAGTGCCACTGGACGGGCCTGCGCTCGGTGCGCGTCGGGTCGGGGCGCACGGCCGAGGAGCTGGGCCGGGCGTTCCCGGGCGTCGCGGTGCGTGTCTCGGGGGCGAGCGCCCCGGGCGGGGTGATCTCCGCTGTCGGGCCGCGCCCCGCCGTGATCGTGGCGACCCCGGGCGCGGAACCCGTCGCCGAGGGCGGCTACGCCGCCGCGCTGCTGCTCGACGCGGCGCTGAGCACCGCGCACGTGGGCCTCGCGGTCGCCCAGGACGCGCTGCACCGCTGGCTCACGGCCGCAGGCCTGGTGCGATCGGCCCGTGAGGGAGGCCAGGTGCTGCTCGTGGGCGACGCGGCCCCCGGGCCCACCAACGCCCTGGTGCGCTGGGACCCGGCGGGGTTCGCCGACCGTGAGCTGGCCGAGCGTCGCGAGCTCGACCTGCCGCCCGCCGTGCGGGTCGCCGCGGTCACGGGGGACCGGCAGGCCGTGGACGCCGTCGTGGCTCGCGTGGGACTCGCGGACGCCTCGACGACCCTGGGACCCGTCGAGGTCCCGGACGCCGCGGGCCGGCCTGGGCGGGGCGTGGCCGGGCGCGACCCGTCGCTACAGCCTCCTGTGCGCACGATCGTGCGCGTCCCGCTGCGCGACGGCCGCCGGCTCGCCCGCGAGCTCTCGGCCTCCCTGGCGGTCCGCTCCGCGAAGCGCGAGGGTGGGAGCGTACGCGTCCAGCTCGACCCCAAGGAGATGTTGTGAGCACCGCCGAGCGCGAGAACCCGACCCGGGCCCTGATCGACACGGTCCTGTTCGACTTCGGCAACGTCCTGGTGACCTGGGACCCGTACGCCGCCTACGTGGGGCGCATGGACCGCGCCGACGTCGAGGCCTTCTTCGAGGCCGTCGACTTCCCCACGTTCAACGCCCGCCAGGACGCGGGCCGGTCCTGGGCCGACGCGCGGCGCGAGATCGCCGAGCACCACCCCGAGCACGTGAGCCTGCTCGACGTGTACACCGAGAACTTCGCGGCGAGCCTCGTGGGGCCCGTGCCCGGCACGGAGGAGGTGGTGCGCGAGCTGCGCGCCCTCGGCGTGCGGCTGTACGGCCTGACGAACTGGTCCGCGGAGATGTTCCACGAGGCCGAGCCCGCAGCCCCGGCGATCGGGCTCATGCAGGACGTCCTGGTCTCGGGGCGCGTGGGGCTCGTCAAGCCGGACCCGCGCATCTTCGAGGCCGCGACCGAGCGCTTCGCCCTGGACCCTGCGCGCACCCTGTTCGTCGACGACTCCGTGGCGAACGTCACGGCCGCCGCCGGGCTGGGGTTCCGGACCCTGCGCTTCGAGGACGCCGCGGGGTTGCGTGCGGTGCTGCGCGACCTCGGCGTCGGGGTGCGCACCTCCTGAGCGGGACCGGGCGGAGGCCCGTCCCGGGGCGGGCCGGGAGGGGCGCACCGCCTAGACTCGCCCCATGCGTGTGCTCTTCGCCGGAACCCCGGACGTGGCCGTCCCGGCCCTCGATGCCCTGATCGACTCCCGGCACGAGGTGGTCGCCGTCCTCACCCGCGCCGACGCGCCCTCGGGTCGCGGCCGCCGGCTGACACCCAGCCCTGTGCGGGTGCGTGCGGAGGAGGCCGGGATCCCGGTCATCACGGACCGCCCCCGCGGCGAGGAGTTCGTGGCCCGGCTCGCGGCCCTGGAGGTCGACTGCGCGCCCGTGGTGGCGTACGGCGAGATCCTGCGCCGCGAGGTGCTCGACGTCCCCCGCCTCGGCTGGGTCAACCTGCACTTCTCGGTCCTGCCCGCCTGGCGCGGCGCGGCCCCCGTGCAGCGCGCGATCATCGCGGGCGACGAGGTCACGGGAGCCACGACGTTCCTCATCGAGGAGGGACTGGACTCGGGGCCCGTGCTGGGCACCATGACCGAGACCATCCGTCCCCGCGACACCGCTGGCGACCTCCTGGGCCGGCTCGCTACCTCGGGCGCCGGGCTGCTCGTGGCGACGCTCGACGCGATCGAGGACGGCGCCGCGTCCCCGGTCGTCCAGCCCGCCGAGGGGATCAGCACGGCCGCGAAGCTGACCCCCGAGGACGCGCACGTGCGCTGGGCGCACCCCGCGCTCGCGATCGACCGCCAGGTGCGCGGCTGCACGCCCGCCCCCGGCGCCTGGACCACGCTGCCCGACGGCGCCCGCCTGGGCCTGGGCCCCGTGACGCCGCGCCCCGACGTGGACGACCTGGCGCCCGGCGAGCTGCGCGCCGCCAAGCGTGAGGTCCTGGTGGGCACCGGCACGCACGCGGTCGCGCTCGGCGAGGTCGCGCCCGTGGGCAAGAAGCACATGACCGCGACCGACTGGGCACGCGGCGCCCGCCTGGGCGAGCACGTCGTCCTGGGCACCCCTGACGAGACGAAGGACCACGCATGAGCGGCGAGGCACGCACCGGCGGCACCCCCGGGCCCGAAAGCGGACACGGCGGGCACGGCGGGCACGGCGGGCCCGGTGGCCGTGACCACAGTGACCGCAGTGACCGTCGTGACGCGCGCGGACACGAGCGCGGGGCGGCCCGCGTCCGGGGCGCGGGCCAGCGCTCGGAGGCGGCGCCCTCGCAGCGCGCCAAGGGCGCCGACCCGGCACGCAACGTCGCGTTCGACGTCCTGCAGGAGGTCGCGACCTCCGACGCGTACGCCAACCTCGTCCTGCCCCCGCTGCTGCGCTCACGCGGCATCCGTGGTCGCGACGCCGCGTTCGCGACCGAGCTCGCCTACGGCACCCTGCGCCTGCGCGGGCGCTACGACGCGATCATCGCCCAGTGCGTCGACCGCCCCCTCGACCAGGTCGACCCGAACGTGCTCGACCTGCTGCGCCTCGGGGCCCACCAGCTCCTGGGCATGCGCGTGGCCCAGCACGCGGCCGTCTCGGAGACCGTGGGCCTGGCCCGCGCCCGCGCCGGGGCGGGCAGCGCACAGTTCGTCAACGCGGTCCTGCGCAAGATCTCCCGCTCGAGCCTCGAGGAGTGGCTCGAGGCCATCACGCTCGAGGCGCCCGACGACGTCACTCGCCTCGCGATCACCCAGTCCCACCCGGTGTGGATCGCCCGGGCCATGCGGGAGGCCCTCGTCGGCACGGGACGCTCGGCCGACGACCTGGCCGAGCTCCTCGAGGCCGACAACGCCGCGCCGCGCGTGACGCTCGTCGCCCGCCCGGGCCTGGTCAGCCGCGAGCGCCTCGCGGGCGAGGTCACCCACGACGTGCGCGGGGACGCCACGACCACCCCCGGGCGCTGGGCGCCCACGGCCCTGGTCCTGTCGGGCTCGGACCCGGCCGCGATCCCCGCGGTCCGGTACGGGGCCGCCGGCGTCCAGGACGAGGGGTCCCAGCTCGTGACGCTCGCGTTCGCGGCAGTACCGACGCTGCCCACGCTCGCCTCGGCCGGTGACGGCGCCTCGGCGGGCGACGGCGCAGCGAACCCCGACGAGCGCTGGCTCGACCTGTGCGCGGGCCCGGGCGGCAAGGCCGCGCTCCTGGCCTCCCTCGCGGGCGAGCAGGGGGCGCGCATCGTCGCGAACGAGGTCGCCCCCCACCGGGCTCGTCTGGTCGAGCAGGCGCTCGCGGCCGTGCCCGCCGACGCGGTCGAGCGGGTGCAGGTGGGCGACGGACGCCAGGTGGGGGTCGAGGAGCCCGGCGCGTACGACCGCGTGCTCGTCGACGCCCCCTGCACGGGCCTGGGCGCGCTGCGCCGCCGCCCCGAGTCGCGCTGGCGCCGCACCCCCGGGGACATCGCGACCCTCACGACCCTGCAGCGCGAGCTCCTCGGCTCAGCCCTGGACGCCGTGCGTCCCGGTGGCGTCGTCGGGTACGTGACGTGCTCCCCGCACCTCGCGGAGACCCAGCTCGTGGTCAAGGACGTCCTGGCCGGGCGCGGCGACGTCGAGGTCCTCGACGCGGCCGCCGCGGTGCGCCAGGTCGCCGGGGACGACATCCCGCTCGCGGACCGCACCGACGTGCAGCTGTGGCCACACGTGCACGGCACCGACGCGATGCACCTGACGCTGCTGCGCCGTCGGGCCTGAGGCCCCCTGCCCACGGCCTGGTCGGGTGGTCAAGGCCACCCGACCAGGCCGTGGGGCGTCCGCGCACGGCGCGGGGGCGCCCTCTAGGCTGGTGCCCATGTCCGCACTCATCGCCCCCAGCATCCTGTCCGCCGACTTCGCGAACCTCGAGCGCGACCTGGGCGCGATCGCGACCGCCGACTACGCGCACGTCGACGTGATGGACAACCACTTCGTGCCCAACCTGACCCTGGGGCTGCCGATCTTCGAGCGCCTCGCCCAGGTGTCCCCGGTGCCGCTCGACGCGCACCTCATGATCGCCGACCCGGACCGCTGGGCCCCCGGCTACGCCGAGGCCGGCGCCGCGTCCGTCACGTTCCACGCCGAGGCCGCCACCGCCCCCGTGCGCCTGGCGCGCGAGCTGCGCCGCCTGGGCTCGCGCGCAGGCCTCGCGCTGCGCCCCGCGACGTCGGTCGAGCCGTTCCTGGACCTGCTGCCCGAGTTCGACATGCTCCTGGTCATGTCCGTCGAGCCCGGCTTCGGCGGCCAGTCCTTCATCGAGGGCGTGCTGCCCAAGGTCCGCCGTATCCGCGACGCCGTGTCCGACGCCGGGCTCGACGTGTGGGTCCAGGTCGACGGCGGCATCTCGCGCGCCACCATCGAGCGCGCGGCCGAGGCCGGGGCCAACGTGTTCGTCGCCGGCTCGGCCGTGTACGGCGCGGAGAACGTGCCCGAGGAGATCGCGGCCCTGCGGGCGCTCGCGGACCAGCACACGCACTGACCCCGGCCGGCCGCCCGACGGTCCGTTCCCGGCGCCCCGCTCGGGGGCGCCGCGCCCCGGGACCGTTCACATCGTTCCAGCCCGCGGGACGCAGCGGATCGAGTTCCTGCGGGGGAATCCCGGTGTGGCATGCTGGGTGGAGACGGGACGCCGGGCGCAGCGCACCTCAGGGAGCGCGAGCCAGGGTCTCGACGGTCAGCAGCATCAGCAGTACGCACACACGTGCTCCGGGGTCGGTGTAATTCCGAGCCGGCGGCGACAGTCCGCGACCCACGCCTCGGCGTGGTTGACCTGGTGGAACTCCAGGACCGACGGTGAAAGTCCGGATGGGAGGAAGTACGTGGCGGCGCGGGGCAGAGCCCTGTGCCGTGGTGTCGTGACGTCCGTGGACCCTTGAGGTCCCCAGACGTCGTCGACCACCCCTCACCCCGGAGCGTCGTGCTCACCGGGAGGAGGATCATGGGCGCCAGGCCCTCACTGACGATCGACGACGCGATGCTGCGTGCGCTCGAGCTGGCCGCGCGCGGCCCGGCCCATGGCCCCAACCCGCGCGTGGGCGCCGTCCTGCTGGGCCCCGCGCCCCGCCCCCCGGGCTCCCTGCCCGACGCCGCCGCCCGCGGCCTCGTGGACGGCTCGCCCCGGGTGGTGCTCGCCGAAGGCTTCCACCAGGGCGCAGGCACCGCGCACGCCGAGGCGGCCGCCCTGGCCGACGCCCGCGAGCGCGGCGTGGACGTGCACGGCGCGACGGCCGTGGTCACGCTCGAACCGTGCAACCACACCGGACGCACGGGGCCGTGCGCGCAGGCGCTGCTGGACGCGGGCGTGGCCGAGGTCGTCTACGCCGTCGCGGACCCGAACCCCGTCGCGACCGGGGGCGGCGAGCGCCTCCGCGCGGCCGGTGTCCGGGTGGCCCCCGGGCTGCGCGAGGCCGAGGGAGAGCGACTCCTGGGGCCGTGGCTCGTCGCCGTGCGCCGCGGGAGCCCCTACGTGACCCTCAAGCTCGCCTCGACCCTCGACGGGCGCGTGGCGGCCACCGACGGCACCTCGCAGTGGATCACCGGGCCCACGGCCCGCCAGCACGCGCACCGAGTCCGTGCGCAGGTCGACGCGATCCTCGTGGGTACCGGGACCGTCGTGGCCGACGACCCGTCGCTCACGGCGCGCACAGGGGAGCCGGAGCCGGAGCTCGCCGAGCACCAGCCCCTGCGCGTCGCTGATGGGGTGGTCGGGCCGGAGCCGGGGCTTGCCGAGCACCAGCCCCTGCGCGTCGTCGTCGGGCTCCGTGACCTCCCTCCGGGCGCGCGGCTCGCGCCGGGCGGGCCCTGGACGAGCGACGGCGGCGGGCCCGTGCTGCACCTGCGCACGCACGACGTCCACGCGGTCCTGGCCGGGCTGGCCGCGCGCGAGGTGCGCCACGTCCTGGTCGAGGGCGGCCCGGGGCTGGCGACGGCGTTCCTCGCGGCGGGGACGGTCGACGAGGTCCACGCCTACCTCGCACCCGTGCTCCTCGGTGCGGGCCTGGGGGCGGTGGGAGACCTCGGCGTGACCACGCTCGCGGGCGCCCCCCGCTTCTCCACGCACGACGTGCGGCGACTCGGCGAGGACGTCCTGGTCGTGGCCCGGGCCGTGCCCGCTGCGCCGTCCGTGCCCTCCACGCCTCCTGGTACCGCCCCCGGCCTCGGCGTGGCGGGACCACCCGAGCCCGATGCCCGGACCTCCCCCCACGACAGCACCCACCGCACCACCCCCGAACAGGAGAAGTGATGTTCACCGGAATCGTCGAAGAGATCGGCACGGTCCGCGAGATCGCGTTCCCCGGGGGTGAGACCTCCGACGCCGTCCTGACGGTGCACGGCCCCCTCGCCACCTCGGACGCCCGCCTGGGCGACTCGATCGCGGTCGACGGCGTGTGCCTGACCGTCACGGGCGTGGGACAGGACGGCACCTTCACCGCCGACGTCATGCCCGAGTCCCTGCGTCGCACCGCCCTGGGCGGTCTGCGCCCCGGCTCGTCCGTGAACCTGGAGCGGGCCGTGCGCGCCGACACGCGCCTGGGCGGGCACATCGTGCAGGGACACGTCGACGGCGTCGGGTCCCTCGCGCGCCGGACCCCGGGGGAGCGGTGGGACGACCTGGTCGTGTCCACGCCCCCGGGGCTGACGCGCTACGTCGCGGAGAAGGGCTCGATCACGGTCAGCGGCGTGTCCCTCACGGTGACCCACGTGGACGACACCTCGTTCGGGGTGTCCCTGATCCCCACGACGCTCGAGGCCACGAACCTGGGCTCCCTCGTCCCCGGGGACCGGGTCAACCTCGAGGTCGACGTCCTCGCGAAGTACGTCGAGAGACTCCTCACGACCGGTGCCGCCCTCCTGGCCGGCCGGGACGGTCGGGCGCTCGCGGGCACCGACGATCCCGCGAGCGCCTCCGGCCCGGCGGACGACCCCAGGACCAGCGCAGCACAGGAATGAGCACCGCCATGAACCCCCAGCCCGACGCCGCCCGTCCCGGCGACGCCACCCCCCACCCGTCCGAGCACCCCGGGCACGTCCGGACCGGCACCATCGAGGAGGCCCTCGACGCGATCCGCGCCGGGCGTCCCGTCCTGGTCGCCGACTCCCCGGACCGCGAGAACGAGGCCGACGTGGTCTTCGCGGCCGGGACCGTGACCCCCGAGTGGGTCGCCTGGACCATCCGGCACTCCTCGGGCTACCTGTGCGCGCCCATGCCGGCCGCGCGGGCCGACGCCCTGGACCTGCCGCTCATGGTGCCCCACAGCCAGGACCCGAGGCGCACGGCCTACACGGTCACGGTCGACGCCGCCACGGGCGTCACGACCGGGATCTCCGCCGTCGACCGGGCCAGGACCCTGCACGTCCTGGCCGACCCCGCCTCGGGTGCGGTCGACCTCATCCGGCCCGGGCACGTCCTGCCCCTGCGCGCCGTCCCGGGCGGGGTGCTGCACCGTGCCGGGCACACCGAGGCCGCGGTCGACCTCGTGCGCCTGGCAGGGGCGGGCGAGGTCGGAGGCATCGCCGAGCTCGTCAACGACGACGGCACCATGATGCGGCTCGACGACGCGGCCCGGGCGGCCGAGGACGCCGGGCTGGTGCTCATCACGATCGCCGACCTCATCGCGTGGCGCCGCGAGCACGACCCCGCCGTCCCCGAGCAGGACACGCAGCCCACGCTCGTGCCCCGCGTGCAGGCCACGAGCGTGGCCGACCTGCCCACCGCGCACGGCCACTTCCGCGTCCACGGGTACCGCGACCTGCGTACCGGGGCGGAGCACGTGGCCCTCGTGCCCGTGGCCGTCCCTGCGGGGGGCGGCGCCCTCGCCGGCACCGGGCAGGACGGCGCCCCCGTCGCACCGCTCGTGCGCGTGCACTCCGAGTGCCTGACCGGGGACGCGTTCGGGTCGCTGCGCTGCGACTGCGGCCCCCAGCTCCAGGCCTCCATGGAACGCGTCGCCGCACTCGGCGGGGCCGTGGTGTACCTGCGGGGGCACGAAGGACGCGGCATCGGCCTGCTCGCCAAGATCGGCGCCTACGAGCTGCAGGACGCCGGGTTCGACACCGTCCAGGCCAACCTCGAGCTCGGGTGGCCCGTGGACCGCCGTGAGTACGGCGCCGCCGCCGCGATCCTGCACGACCTCGGCCTCGACCGCGTCACGCTCCTCACCAACAACCCCGCGAAGGTCACGGGGCTCGCCGCGCACGGCATCGACGTCGCCGACGCCCACCGGCTCGAGGTCGGGCACGGCGAGCACAACCACGGCTACCTCATGACGAAGAAGGTCGCCATGGGCCACCTCCTGGACAGCCTCGAGATCACCCCCGAGCACACCCCCGACACAGCACCCACCACCCACACCACCAAGGAGAACGACCGATGAGCGGCGCAGGAGCACCCCAGATCACCGTCGACGGCACCGGGCTGCGGATCACCGTCGTGGCCGCCAGCTGGCACACCGAGGTCATGGACGGCCTCCTCGCAGGGGCCCGCCGGGCGCTCGCGGCCGCGCACGTCACGCACGTCACCGAGATCCGCGTCCCCGGGTCGTTCGAGCTGCCCGTCGCGGCCGCGCGCGCCGCCGAGCACGGCGCGGACGCCGTCGTCGCGCTGGGCGTCGTGATCCGCGGCGGGACCCCGCACTTCGAGTACGTGTGCTCGGCCGCCACGACGGGCCTGACCGACGTCTCGGTACGCACCGGGGTCCCCGTGGGCTTCGGGGTGCTCACGTGCGACGACGAGCAGCAGGCGCGCGACCGGGCGGGGCTGCCCGGCTCCCGGGAGGACAAGGGCGCGGAGGCCGTCGAGGCGGCCATCGCGACGGTCGTGGCGCTGCGCGACCTCTGAGCACCCGCTGACGGCCCGACGGCGTGGCGCCCCCTCGATGCGCACGCACCGAAGGGGCGCCGCGGTCGCCCGGTGACCGGTGGGCGGGACAGATCCACCCGGCCACCGCCGGGCGACTACCCTGGTCGGGTGAAGACGTTCGAAGGGCTGTTCGCCGAGCTCACCGAGAAGGCCACCACCCGACCCGCCGGTTCCGGCACGGTCGCGGAGCTGGATGCCGGTGTCCATGCGATCGGGAAGAAGATCGTCGAGGAGGCCGCCGAGGTATGGATGGCGGCCGAGTACGAGGGCGACGACAAGACGGCCGAGGAGATCTCCCAGCTGCTGTACCACGTGCAGGTGCTGCTCCTCGCCAAGGGCCTGACCCTGCAGGACGTGTACAAGCATCTGTGAACCCGGCCAGGTCCGGGTCCAGGGGGAGGCGCACGGAGGCTCAGGCCACCGGGTCGCTTCCCTCACGCATGTCCGTCCGCAGTCGTCCACCGTCCGTCCCCGGGCACCGGCCCTCGCCGGTGCGCCGACCGGGTGATCGGTCCCCCTGACCGCCCCGCCCCCCGAACTCCCCAAGAAACGCGAGGACCCCGTGCTCCGCATCGCCGTTCCCAACAAGGGCTCCCTGTCCGAGCCCGCCGTCGACATGCTCCGCGAGGCCGGCTACCGCCAGCGCCGCGACACCCGCGAGCTCGTGCTCGCGGACCCGGACAACGACGTCGAGTTCTTCTTCCTGCGCCCGCGCGACATCGCCGTGTACGTCGGCACCGGCACGGTCGACGCCGGCATCACAGGCCGCGACCTGCTGCTCGACTCGGGCGCAGCGGCCGTCGAGCACATGCAGCTCGGCTTCGCCGGATCCACGTTCCGGTACGCCGCCCCCGTGGGCACCATCACGTCCCTCGACCAGGTCGAGGGCCTGCGCGTCGCCACGTCCTACGAGGTCCTGGTGGAGAACCACCTGCGGTCCAACGGCGTCACGGCCTCCGTGGTGCACCTGGACGGCGCGGTCGAGTCCGCGGTCCAGCTCGGCATCGCCGACGTCGTCGCGGACGTCGTGTCCACCGGCACGACCCTGCGCGGGGCCGGCCTGGAGGTCTTCGGCGACCCCATCCTGAAGTCCGAGGCCGTCCTGATCCGCCCGGCCTCCGTGACCGACGACGCGGTCTCCGCAGGCCTCGAGACGCTCACACGCCGACTGCTGGGCGTCCTCACGGCCCGCCAGTACGTCCTGATGGACTACGACGTACCCGCACACCTCGTCGAGGCCGCGGTGGCCCTCACGCCCGGCCTGGAGTCCCCGACCGTCTCGCCGTTGCACGACCGCGACTGGGCAGCCGTGCGCGCCATGGTGCGCCGCGACCAGACCAACAAGCTCATGGACGCCCTCTACGAGGTCGGCGCACGCGCGATCCTGGTGACCTCGATCCACGCCTGCCGCCTCTGACGCCTCCGCGTCTCCGACAGAGCCAGGCCACCCCGAGCGGTGGACCGTGCGTCGACGGGGAACGGCCACCACGAGCCTGCGCTGCCCGGGTGCCACGACAGCACCCGGGCAGCGTCGTCTCCCGTCGCGACGACGCGGCACGGCGACCGGCACCCGAGGAGCCGTGACCACCCCGCGGGCACCCTCCTCGCCGCACGACCGATGAAAAGGGCCGCAGGACGGGGGAGGATGGACACGTGAGCAGCTATGTCGCCCCACCCCCCGACCTGCCCCCCGGAGACCCCTACGCCCCCTTCCGGCCACGCTGGGGCACCGCAGTGGCATACACCGCCGCCGTCGCGATCCTGGCAGGTTGCACCTTCGTCGCCCTGGTCGCGACCGGCCCCGGGACCGACTCCGGATGGAACAAAGCCGCCACGATCGGCGTCGGCGCCTTCTGCGCCCTCGTCCTGTGGCGCCTCGGCCAGGTCCGGGCCACCGTCACCCCCGAGCACCTGACCGTGCACAACATCGTCTTCACCCGCCGCCTGGACTGGCCCCAGGTCGTCTCCGTGCGCTTCGGCCCCGGCGACCCCTGGGTACGCCTCGACCTGTCGGACGGCAAGGCGCTCGCGGTCATGGGCATCCAGCGCGCGGACGGTGCACGACGCAGCGAGAACGAGGCAGCGCGGCTGGCGGCGCTCGTCGTGGCCCACGGCGAGGGGCACGAGGACTGACGCGACGCCGTCGGGCCCGGAGGACGCTCGCCTGGCCCCGCCCCGCAGCGAGCGCGTGTCTCGGGCACGGTGCACGGCGCGGGCCGAGGTCCGGAGCGGTCCTCGGGAACGCGAGAGGGCCCCCGGAACCAGCAGGTTCCAGGGGCCCTCTCGTCGTGCTCAGCGGCCGGGGATCAGGCCACGCGGACGATCAGCGCTCGCCGGCGCGGAAGCGGGGAGCCTTGCGCTCGCCGCCGCGCTCGGGGCGCTCATCGTAGCGACCGGCCGGGCCGTGGCCCGAGTGACCGCCCGAGTAGCCGCCCGAGCGAGGCGCGGAGCCACCCGTACGGGGCCCGCGGGCGCCCTGAGGCGCACCCTGGTCCACCTGGATGCGCAGCGACTTGCCCGCGACACGGGCCCGCGAGATGCGGTCGATCGTGGCGGAGTCGAGCGGGGTCGCGATGTCGACGAGCGAGAAGCTCGGGAAGATGTCGATCTTGCCGAGGTCCTTGCCGTTGAGCCCGCCCTCGTTGGTCAGGGCGCCCACGATGCCCGACGGCTGAGCGCCGTGCGTGTGCCCGACGGCCAGGCGGTAGCGGGTGCCCACCGCGTCGCGACGGATGCCACGCTCGCCGCCACGGCCACCCTCACGGGGGCCACGCGAGTCGCGCTCGCCGTAGGGGCGGGACTCGCGCTCACGGCGAGCGTTCTTCGCCTCGGCGCGCTGCGCCTCGAAGAGCTCCTGCTCCTCGCGGGCCTTGGGGCCGTCGTCACCCACCGACAGGGCGACCAGAACCGCTGCCAGGTCGATCGGGTCGACGTCCGACTCGGCGACGTACGCCGCGACCAGGTCGCGGTACATCGACAGCCGGCCAGCGGCCTGACGCTCGGCGACCTGACCGAGGATGCGACGTGCCTTGTGCGCGGAGACGTCCGCGGGGGAGGGCACGTCGACCTCTTCGAGGCTCGCACGGATGGTCTTCTCGATGAACTTCAGACGGTTGCGCTCGCCCGGGGTCACGAAGCTCAGCGCCTCACCCGTACGACCGGCACGACCCGTACGACCGATGCGGTGCACGTACGCCTCGGGCTCGCCCGGCAGGTCGAAGTTCACGACCAGGCCGATGCGGTCCACGTCCAGGCCACGGGCCGCGACGTCCGTCGCGACCAGGACGTCCAGGGCGCCAGAGCGCAGACGCTCGACGATCTTCTCGCGGTCCTTCTGCGCCACGTCGCCGGAGATCGTGGCTGCCGAGATGCCGCGCTCGACGAGGGCCGAGCCGACCTCCTCGGCCGCACCACGGGTCCGGGTGAACACGATCGCCGCGTCCGCGTCCGACGTCGCGAGCACGCGCACCAGGGCACCCGTCTTGTGACGGAACGGCACGACCGAGTACGTCTGGCGCACCGAGGTGACCGTCGAGGACTGACGGGTGACCGCGATCTCGACCGGGTCGTTCAGGTGCTGGGCGGCCACGCGGCGGATCGGAGCGGGCATCGTCGCGGAGAACAGCGCGACCTGACGCTCCTTGGGGGCCTGGCCGAAGATCTTCTCGACGTCCTCGGCGAAGCCCATGCGGAGCATCTCGTCGGCCTCGTCCAGGACCAGGTAGCGGATGTCGTCGAGCACGAGGCTGCGACGCTCCAGGTGGTCCATCACGCGGCCGGGGGTCCCGACGACGATCTGTGCACCGCGCTGCAGGGCGCGCTGCTGCGGCTGGTAGGGGGAGCCGCCGTAGACCGCGACGACCTCGACACCCGGAACGTGCTTGGCGAAGGTCTCGATGGCCTCGGCCACCTGCATCGCGAGCTCACGCGTCGGGGCCAGGACCAGGCCCTGGACGCGACCCAGGTTCGGGTCGATCGCGGCGAGCATCGGCAGACCGAACGCGGCGGTCTTGCCCGTGCCGGTCTGGGCGACGCCCGTGATGTCACGCCCGGAGAGCAGGGCGGGGATCGCACGCTCCTGGATGGCGGAGGGGATCGTGAAGCCAAGGTCCGTCACGGCCTTGAGGATGTTCGTCGGCAGGCCCAGGTCCGCGAAGGTGGGGCCGGACTGCTCGGCAGGAGCCGGCACCTGGGCGGTCTCGACCTGGTCGAGGGCGTGCATGGGCGCAGAGGTGTCAAGAGACATAGAGATGTGTTCAACCGTTTCGCTGAGGGTGGGAGTTACGCGTGGTTGCCAAGTCGGCTCTCCACTGGCCGCACTCCCGAACACACACCGGTGACTCGCCCGCGCAAAAACAGCGGCGGGCCACACTCACACGAACACGCGGGAACAGCGACGAACTCCAGATTGTGCTGCCAGTCTACGCGACGCCCGCCCCGGAGGAGGAACGAGGGCCCGGTGACGTCGAGCACAGGGCTCCGCGGGCGAGTGCCGGACACGACGCAGCCACGCCTCCGCGAGGTTCCTGAGGCCGCTGTCGCGCACACCACCTCCGGCCATATCCATATGAACCGGAAGAACCGGTCACAACGCCCCGCCGGACACCAGAAATGCCAGCACCCGGCCCCCGCCCGGCCCTAGGATGACCAACCGTAGGATGGACACAGCACAGGACGCACGGAGCAACGGACGGTGGGCGTGGCAGCAGATCAAGAGGTCAGCTCACGCATCCTCACGATCCCCAACACCATCAGCCTCCTCCGGCTCGCCCTCGTCCCCGTGTTCGCGGTCCTCATCGTCCGCGGCAACGACGAGTGGGCGCTGGCGGTCCTCGCGATCTCCGGCGCCTCGGACTGGCTCGACGGCGTGCTCGCCCGACGCCTCGACCAGGTCACCAAGCTCGGACAGATGCTCGATCCCGCAGCCGATCGGCTCTTCATCCTGGTCACCCTCGTCGGTCTCGCCTGGAGAGACGTCGTGCCCCTCTGGGTGCTGGTCGTCATCCTGGCGCGCGACGTGACGCTCCTGTGCCTCCTGCCCGTCCTCACGCGGCACGGCTACGGCCCCCTGCCCGTGAGCTTCGTCGGCAAGGCGGCCACCTTCGCCCTCCTCTACGCCTTCCCGCTGCTGCTGCTCGCAGAAGCGCCCGGCGCCCTCGGGGCGACCGCCTCGATCATCGGCTGGGCCTTCACCGGCTGGGGCGTCGGGCTCTACTGGCTCGCGGGCATCCAGTACATCCGGCAGACCCGGCAGCTCGTCGCACCCCGCACCGACCCCCAGGAGACGGCCGCAGGATGACCCACGCCCCGCGCAACGACGCGTCCTCCTCCCGACACGGGAAGCCTGCGCTCGACGCGTCCATGACGCTCCTCACCGAGGTCATGGACCGGCCTCTCGACGCCGGCTACGCCGAGGCTGCCGCGCGCCGCGCCGCGGGGGACGAACCGCCGCGCAAGACCCGCACCTGGGTGCTCGTCGCAGCGCTCGCCGTCCTGCTGGGATTCGTGACGGCCGCGGCGACGATCGACCTGCGCGCCCCGCAGGGCGCCGCGATCGAGGCACGACGGGTGCTCGAGAAGGAGATCCTGAACCGGCGCGAGGAGGTGGACGCGCTCTCCGCCCAGGCCACTGCCCTGAGCGAGGAGATCGAGACCCTGCAGACCGACGCGCTCGCCGACGTCGACCCGGCGTTGCTGGAGACCCTCCAGATCGACGGCGTCGCCAACGGCTCGATCGCGGTCACCGGGCCGGGGCTCGTGATCACGCTCAACGACGCCGCGGAGGGCGTGGGCGCCGACGACCAGTCGCTCAACAAGAAGGTGCAGGACGGTGACCTCCAGCGCGTGGTCAACGCCCTGTGGGCCTCTGGCGCCGAGGCCATCGCGATCAACGGGCAGCGCCTCACGCCGCTCAGCGCCGTCCGCAGCGCGGGCGAGGCGATCCTCGTGGACCTCCAACCCCTGATCGCCCCGTACCGGGTCGAGGCGATCGGCGACCCGGCGACGCTCGAGACCGAGTTCGCCCGGTCGTCCGCCCCGGGGTACCTCAGCACCATCAGCTCCACGTGGGGGATCCAGTACAGCCGGATCGCCCAGAGCAAGCTCTCGTTGCCGGGAAACGGGATCCAACGACTCTTCTACGCGCACGCCGTAGACTCCACGGCAGCCACAGGTGACGAGCCTGGGGCGCCGACCGGGCAGGACGGCGAGTCGACGGGGGAGACGAAGAGCCCCGCGTCGTCGACCGGTCCCACCGGAGCCGACAGTTCACACGCAGGGCAGGAGAGCACGGAATGATCGCAGTCGTCGGACTGGTCCTCGGAGTCGTGGCGGGGCTCGTGCTCCAACCCACCGTCCCCGTGGCCCTTCAGCCCTACCTGCCCATCGCGGTCGTCGCGGCGCTCGACGCGCTCTTCGGTGGCTTGCGCGCCATGCTCGACGGGCTCTTCAACGACAAGGTCTTCCTCGTCTCGTTCCTCTCGAACGTGGTCGTCGCGGCACTCATCGTCTTCCTCGGCGACCAGCTCGGTGTGGGAACCCAGCTCTCGACGGGCGTCGTCGTGGTCCTCGGCATCCGCATCTTCTCCAACGCCGCTGCCATCCGTCGGCACCTGTTCAAGGCGTAGGTGACGCGATGACGACGAGCTCCGCCCCCGAGGACAACGACTCCGTGAACCCCGACGCCCCCTCGACCCCCGCGACCTCCGCGGCTCCGCAGGACGCGGCCGCCCCGAGGGCTGCCGTGCCTGGGGGACCGGTCGTGCCTGGGGGACCGGTCGTGCGTCCCGAGGGGGACGCCGCGGTACCGGCCGACCCGACGGCCGACGAGGAGGAGAGCGCCGCGGTGGTGCCGTCCGAGCCCGACGCAGCGGAGACCGCCGTCGAGCACGTCGTGGACGAGGTGCCCATCGCACCGCCGGCCGGTCCGGCGACCGCCCCTCCCGTCGCGGAGCGGGACGACGTCGCTCCCGTGACCGACGACCCGGTGACCGTGCAGGGCGAGCAGGTGGCGGAGGGGACGGAGCCCCTGGACGAGGCTCCGGCGGCACAGAGCGCGCCCGACGGGCACGCAGTCCTCGGCGAGGCAGCTCCCGTCTCCCGGGCCGAACCCCTCGCGTCCAGCCCGCCCGCGAGCCCGGATCGCCCGCACGGGCGTCACGAGGCGGAAGACGTCGCTCCAGCCTCCTCGGCGCCGAAGGGCACCGAGTCGCCCGCCGGGTGGTCGAAGCTCGGTCGGGCCATGCGACCGCAGGTCACCCGCTCCCAGCTCCTCGCCGGCCTGCTGTGCGCACTGCTCGGGTTCGCACTGGCTGTCCAGGTGAGCCAGACGCAGGAGCAGCAGCTCTCGTCCCTGCGTCAGAGCGACCTGGTCCGACTCCTGGACGACGTGACGCAGCGCGCGAACGCGCTCGAGACGCGCGTCGAGGGGCTCCAGGACACCCGCGACGAGCTGAGCTCCGGGTCCGGGCAGCAGCGGGCCGCCCTCGAGCTCGCCCAGAGACAGTCCGAGACGCAGGGAATCCTCTCGGGGCGCCTCCCCGCGGAGGGGCCGGGGATCACGTTGACGATCACCGAGACCGACGAGCGGATCCCTGCGCACAAGCTCTTCAACATTCTCGAGGAGCTGCGCAACGCGGGAGTCGAGGTCGTGGAGGTCAACGGCATCCGCCTGGTCACGAGCAGCTACTTCGAGGAGACGAGCCGGGGGATGGTGGTCGACGGCCAGAAGATCGCCTCGCCCTACCAGTGGAAGGCCATCGGCGACCCGTCGACGCTCGAGACCGCCCTCGAGATTCCTGGCGGTGCGATGTCCTCGGTGCGCAACGAGGGCGCCAGCCCGAAGATCACCCAGGAGGACCTCGTCACCATCTCGTCCACCCGCGAGCCGGAGACCCCGGAGTTCGCGACGCCCGTGCCTGCCGAGGGTGGGAACTGACCCTCTGGGCCGCGTGACGTGGGCGGATACTTTTCTCGGACCCGCCTGGCGGGGTAGGTTGGACGGGTTGGACGGGTATTGACCGCATCCCTGATGCTCGCAGGATGGAGCGCGGGAGCATGTAGTACCTTTCCGCCCAAGGCATTTTGCGCTGAATGCGTCACAACTCCCGAGGAGGCGAGATGACCACTCCAGGTGAATCTGCGGAGCCACGCCGGGGAGGTAGCGACACGACGGTCACGTTCGGCCGGATCGAGCTGCCGCTCGAGGAAGGGACGCAGCCCGGTGGCCTCTCCGCCGAAGAGCAGGCCGCGATCTCCGCGCTGCCCCGGCACTCTGCGCTGCTCGTCATGCAGCGCGGCCCCTCGGTCGGGTCACGTTTCCTCCTCGACGCCGAGCGGACGGTCGCCGGGCGGAGCGAGCACGCGGACATCTTCCTCGACGACGTCACGGTCTCGCGCAAGCACGCGGAGTTCGTCCGCGACGACGACAAGTTCGTGGTGCGCGACATCGGGTCGCTCAACGGTACCTACGTCAACCGCAACCGGGTCGACGCGGTGGCTCTCGTCACCGGCGACGAGGTGCAGATCGGCAAGTACCGACTCACCTTCTTCACCAGCCCTGTCCTCGGCCAGCCCGTGGGGTCGGCGGAAGGCGCGGCAGAGCACCCGTGAACCGGCCGGCACGCTCCCCCTGGGGACACGAGAACCGGTTCGACGGCAGCAGCGCGCTGACCCCCCGACCGGCCGACGAGGGCGACGTCGAGCAGCCTGGCGAGCCATGGCCGCAGGGCATCTCGCGGCGCGCCTCGATGCGCATCTCGGACGTCCTGCGCGCCTTGCGCACGGAGTTCCCCGGCGTGAGCCACTCGAAGCTCCGGTTCCTCGAGGAGCAGGGGCTCATCGACCCCGAGAGGACGCCGTCGGGCTACCGGCAGTACAGCCCCGCTGACGTCGAGAGGTTGCGCTACGTCCTGCTCGAGCAGCGCGACAGGTATCTCCCCCTCAAGGTCATCAAGGAGAACCTTGCCGCGCTCGACGCCGGCGAGGTCGTGGAGAACCCTGCCCTGCGCCTGGCGGCGAGCGACGGCGAGACGGAGACGACGGCGGCTCGCCAGAGGTACACCGTCGGTTCGCTGGCGACCACGGTGGGGGTGGACGTCTCCCTGGTCGAGGGGCTGATCTCTGCAGGCGTCCTGCGCCAGGCTCCCGGTGGGCAGCTCGACGCATGGTCCCTCGAGGTCGTCCAGCTCGCGGCGGCGCTCGGAGAGTACGGGATCGAACCGCGTCACCTCCGGCTGCTCCGGACGTCGGCGGACCGCCACGTCGGACTGGTCGAGCAGGTCGTGGCACCGTGGCGCAGCCAGCAGTCCTCGTCGGCGCGTGCGCACGCCGGGGCCCTCGCGGGCGAGGTCGGCGAGCTCTTCGCCAAGCTCCACACGGTCTGGCTGCGCCAGGGCGTGGGAGACCTCACGAACTGAGCCGCACCGGTGCGGCGCTGGTCCGACGGGCGCTCCTGGAGCGAGGTTCAGGGCCGCAGGTGCTCCTCCCACTGACGGACGGCGCGTGCCGTCGTACGGTGGACGGGTGAGCAACGAGGTGCCGATGGTCCCGGTGGAGGTACTCGGCGTGCGCCAGCAGCAGGGCGCCGGGCAGGAGATCGTCGTGCTGCTCCTGGATCCCGCGGCGGAGCTGGTGGTGCCGATCATCATCGGCCCGCGCGAGGCGAGTGCGATCGCGATGGCACAGGCGCACCTGACCGCCCCGCGGCCCATGACCCACGACCTGCTCCGTGACGTCCTCGAGGCGGTGCAGGTCGGTCTGCTGCGGGTCGAGATCGTGGCGCTGGACGACGGCATCTTCTTCGCGGAGATGGTCCTCAGCACGGGGGTCCGGGTGGACGCGAGGGCGTCGGACGCGATCGCGGTCGCCGTGCGCACCGAGAGCCCGGTCATGTGCTCCGCGGAGATCGTCGCGCTCGCCGGGGTGGAGATCGTCGACCCGGAGCAGCAGCGAGAGGTCGCCGAGTTCCGCGACTTCCTCGAGCACGTTTCACCCGAGGACTTCGGACCTTCCGAACGAGGTGAGGAGCCGGGGGACCGATAGCTGCCGAACGTTCACCCAGAGGTGCTGGCGACAATTCGGCAAAACGGACGAACCTTCGATCATTCAGGGAGACAAGAGGGGTATTTCGGGTAAAGTCGGACAGGCGATCTCCGGCGCAGCGCGTCCGGTCCTCACCGTCTGGCGCGTGGCCGCGGTGACAGGGGACCTGCGCGACACGCTCGGTTCTCAAGGCCTCGGTCGTTGACGCTCCCCGACCCCGGGCCTAGCGTGGAGTCCACATCATCCTTGGAGGCACAGTGAACAGCAGCGGCAGAGCTGGAGCGGAGCCAGGGGCTCCTGCTTCCCACGCGGCCCAGGGCCTGCTGTTCGGCGAGGACATCACCGAGCACGACACGACCACCGGATATCGCGGCCCCACGGCGTGCCGCGTCGCCGGCATCACCTATCGGCAGCTGGACTACTGGGCCCGTACCGGCCTGGTCGAGCCGACGGTCCGGTCGGCCTCCGGCTCGGGGACGCACCGGCTCTACGGCTTCCGGGACATCCTCGTCCTCAAGATCGTCAAGCGACTCCTCGACACCGGGGTGTCGCTGCAGCAGATCCGCACCGCGGTCGAGCACCTGCGCGAACGCGGCGTGAACGACCTCGCACAGATCACGCTCATGAGCGACGGTGCGAGCGTGTACGAGTGCACGTCTGCGGACGAGGTCGTCGACCTGGTCCAGGGTGGCCAGGGAGTCTTCGGCATCGCGGTGGGGCGCGTCTGGCGTGAGGTCGAGGGAACGCTGAGCGACATGCCGGCCGAGTCCCTGGGGGATGACGAGACGCCGGGCGTACCCACCGAGGACGAGCTCGAGCTCCGCCGTCGGGCACGCAGCGCAGGCTGAAGCCCTCCGACGCACCTCACGCCGCCGAGGCGTGAGCCAGGACCCCGCCCCGGCGGGGTCTTCCTCTGTCCGGGCCGAGGCCGACCGGCTCGTGGCGAGGAGCACTTTTTTGCCCTCTCGTCCGGTTCCGGTGCCGTCCCGCGGCGGCGGCCGTGCGAAGATCACCTCTGGACGTCCCCGGCTCGCGCCGGTGCGACGCCCGTGACGAGCGGGTGCGCGGACCTCTTCTCGCGGTGGTCCGGAGCCCGACCCACGATGACGGATGGGGTACTTGGTGTTCTCGAAGGTTCTGGTCGCCAACCGCGCGGAGATCGCGGTTCGGGCGTTTCGCGCGGCGTACGAGCTCGGCTCCCGGACGGTGGCCGTCTTCCCCTACGAGGATCGGAACTCCGAGCACCGCCTGAAGGCCGACGAGGCGTACAGGATCGGCGAAGAGGGACACCCGGTCCGCGCCTACCTCGACATCGAGGAGATCGTGCGCGTCGCCAAGGACGCCGGCGCGGACGCGATCTACCCCGGCTACGGCTTCCTGTCGGAGAACCCCGACCTCGCGCGGGCCTGCCAGCAGGCGGGCATCGCGTTCGTCGGACCGCCGCCCGAGGTCCTCGAGCTCGCGGGCAACAAGGTGCGCGCGCTCAAGGCCGCCAAGGAGGCGGGCATCCCCGTCCTGGCGTCGAGCGAGCCCTCGGCGGACATCGACGAGCTCATCGCGGCCGCGGACGAGATCGGGTTCCCCATCTTCGCCAAGGCCGTCGCGGGTGGCGGCGGTCGCGGAATGCGCCGCGTCGACCGACGCGAGGACCTGCCCGAGGCCCTGGCGGCCGCGATGCGGGAGGCCGACGGCGCGTTCGGCGACCCGACCATGTTCCTCGAGCAGGCCGTGCTGCGCCCGCGTCACATCGAGGTGCAGATCCTCGCCGACGGCCAGGGCAACGTCGTCCACCTGTACGAGCGCGACTGCTCGGTCCAGCGGCGCCACCAGAAGGTGATCGAGATCGCCCCGGCGCCGAACCTGGACCCGGCGATCCGTGACGCCCTGTGCGCCGACGCCGTGAAGTTCGCGCGGTCGATCGGGTACCAGAACGCCGGCACGGTCGAGTTCCTCCTCGACACCGTGGGGGAGCGGGCCGGCCAGCACGTGTTCATCGAGATGAACCCGCGCATCCAGGTCGAGCACACGGTCACCGAGGAGGTCACCGACATCGACCTCGTGTCGTCGCAGATGCGCATCGCGGCGGGGGAGTCCCTGGAGGACCTGGGCATCCGTCAGGAGGACGTCCACGTCAACGGCGCGGCGCTCCAGTCCCGCATCACGACCGAGGACCCTTCGAACGGGTTCCGGCCCGACACGGGCCGCATCGTGGCCTACCGTTCGCCCGGCGGCGCCGGTGTCCGCCTCGACGGGGCGACCGCTACCGCCGGGTCGGAGATCTCGGGCCACTTCGACTCGATGCTCGTCAAGCTGACGTGCCGTGGTCGTGACTACCCGACGGCGGTGCGACGTGCCCGGCGCGCCCTGGCGGAGTTCCGCATCCGTGGCATCCGCACGAACATCCCCTTCCTGCAGGCGGTCCTCTCGGACGCCGAGTTCATCGCGGGAAACCTGTCGACGTCGTTCATCGACGAGCGCCCCGAGCTGCTCGCCGCACGCGAGAGCGCCGACCGTGGCACCCGGCTCCTGAGCTACCTGGGAGACGTGACCGTCAACCGGCCGAACGGGCCGGGCACGGGCGCGATCGACCCGGTGGCGAAGCTCCCCGCCCTGGACCTGTCCGTGGCCCCGGTGCCCGGGAGCAGGCAGCAGCTGCTCGAGCTGGGACCTGAGGGTTTCGCCCGTGCGCTGCGTGCGGAGACCGCGGTCAAGGTCACCGACACCACGTTCCGCGACGCCCACCAGTCCCTGCTGGCCACCCGGGTCCGCACGCACGACCTGCTCGCCGTCGCCCCCTACGTCGCTCGACTGACCCCGCAGCTGCTGTCGGTCGAGGCCTGGGGCGGCGCGACGTACGACGTCGCGCTCCGTTTCCTCGGTGAGGACCCGTGGGCTCGCCTCGCGGCGCTGCGTGCGGCCATGCCGAACGTGGCGCTCCAGATGCTGCTGCGCGGCCGCAACACGGTGGGGTACACGCCGTACCCCACCGAGGTCACCGAGGCGTTCGTCCGCGAGGCCGCGGCGACGGGTGTCGACATCTTCCGGATCTTCGACGCGCTCAACGACGTCGAGCAGATGCGCCCGGCGATCGACGCCGTGCGGGCGACCGGCACCGCGGTGGCCGAGGTCGCGCTGTGCTATACGGGCAACCTGCTCGACCCGGCCGAGAGCCTCTACACGCTCGACTACTACCTCGAGCTCGCCGAGCGCATCGTCGACGCCGGCGCCCACGTGCTCGCCATCAAGGACATGGCAGGCCTCCTGCGTCCCGCTGCCGCGGCACGCCTGGTCTCGGCGCTGCGCGAGCGGTTCGACCTGCCCGTCCACCTGCACACGCACGACACGTCGGGCGGACAGATGGCCACGCTCATGGCTGCCGTCGCCGCGGGTGTCGACGCGGTCGACGTCGCGAGCGCCGCGATGGCGGGCACCACGAGCCAGCCCTCGATGTCTGCGCTCGTCGCAGGCCTCGAGCACACCGACCGCGACACGGGTCTGTCGCTGCGCGCGGTGTGCGACCTGGAACCGTACTGGGAGGCCGTGCGTCGCCTGTACGCGCCGTTCGAGTCCGGGCTCTCGAGCCCCACGGGCCGCGTCTACGAGCACGAGATCCCAGGCGGTCAGCTCTCCAACCTCCGCCAGCAGGCCATCGCGCTCGGCCTGGGGGACCGGTTCGAGCAGATCGAGGCCACCTACGCCGCCGCCGACCGCATCCTCGGTCGCCTCGTGAAGGTGACGCCGTCCTCGAAGGTCGTGGGCGACCTGGCGCTGCAGCTCGTGGCCCGTGGAGCGGACCCGGCGGACTTCGCCGAGAACCCCCAGGACTACGACATCCCCGACTCGGTCATCGCGTTCCTGGGTGGAGAGCTCGGGGACCCGCCCGGTGGTTGGCCCGAGCCCTTCCGTAGCAAGGCTCTCGCAGGTCGCGTCGTGCGCACGCCCGTGACGCCCCTCAGCGACGAGGACCAGGCGGACCTCGACGGCGACTCGGCCGCTCGCCGCAACCGCCTCAACCACCTGCTGTTCGCCGGTCCCACCAAGGACTACGAGACGACGCGCGCAGCGTTCGGCGACGTGTCCGTCCTGGGCACGCAGGCCTACCTGTACGGCCTCACGCCCGGCGAGGAGGTCGAGGTCTCGCTCGAGCGCGGTGTCAAGCTCCTCGTGGGCCTCGAGGCCGTCGGCGTCCCCGACGAGCGCGGCATGCGCACCGTCATGTTCACCCTCAACGGCCAGCTGCGTCCGCTCCAGGTGCGTGACCGTTCGATCGAGGTCGACGCGTCGCTCGCCGAGAAGGCCGACCCTGCCGCGCCGGGTCAGATCGCGGCGCCGTTCGCCGGTGCGGTGACACCCGTCGTGCACGAGGGTGACGTCGTCGAGGCGGGGCAGACGGTCGCGACGGTCGAGGCCATGAAGATGGAGGCCGCGATCACGACCCCCGTGGGCGGGACCGTGCAGCGCGTGGCGATCGGCGCTGTCCAGCAGCTCGAGGGCGGGGACCTGGTGCTCGTCGTCGTGTGACGACGAGCCCGGGCGACGGCCTGGAGCACAGGGGCCAGCGGGCCGGGTGGAAGCAGTGCGCTTCCCCCGGCCCGCTGGCGTCGGCGGGGTGGGCCCCCGTCATCGCGGTGTCGAGGGGGAGCGCCTACCTCCTGCTCGCCCTCTGACCCGGCGCGACGGCCCGCCGCGCGGCACACTGGAACCAGCCCCCAGCCACTCCACCGAAGGCGACAGATGCGCATCACGTTCCACGGACACTCCTGCGTCGCGCTCGAGCACGCGGCGACCATGCTGACCTTCGATCCCGGGACCTTCGCGGACACTGCCGCGGCGCTGGCCGACCCTGGGACGCTGCTCGTGACGCACGCGCACCCCGACCACCTCGACGTCGACGCCGTCCGGGCCGCGCTGGCGGCCCACCCCGAGCTGCGCGTCGTCGGGCCGGAGGCCGCGTTCGACCGGTTGGGGGAGACGCCCGACGGCGACCGGTTACAGGTGGTCGAACCGGGAGACGTCCTGACCATCGGGTCGTTCTCGGTGCTGGTCGGAGGAGGGCAGCACGCGCTCATCCACCCGGACGTGCCACGGGTCGCCAACGTCACCTACCTGGTGTCGGCCGGCGGGGTACGTGCCTACCACCCGGGCGACTCGTTCAGCCCGCCCCTGACGGACGACCGTCTCGACGTCCTGCTCGCGCCGGTGTCCGCGCCGTGGATGAAGATCGCTGAGGGCATCGACTTCGTCCGGTCGCTCGACCCGTGGGTCATGATCCCCATCCACGACGCGATCCTGTCGGCCCCGGGCCTCGGCCTAGTCCACCGGTTGTTCGGCGAGGGGCGCACGGGCGGTACCTACGACTACCACCCGCTCGAGGTGGGCGGGCATCTCGACGTCACCCCGAGAGGCGAGGAGCAGACCATGACCGACGAGACCGTGCCGTACCGCGACCCGGAGGCGGTCGCCGACGCGATCCTGCGCGAGCACCCCGAGTTCGACGAGGTGCCCACCATAGAGGTCGACGAGACCGTCCCGCCTCGCCCCGAGGAGGAGGTCGCGGACGCCACGCGGGAGTAGGTGCTGGGGGCGGCGGGCCTACAGCAGCGGGCGCAGCGGCGTGAGCGCGACCTCGCCGAGCTTGGCGGCGAGCGACCTCCCGGACCACTCGTCGAGCGTGAGCTCGCGGCAGTTGCTGAGATCGACGTCGTAGACCTTCTCCATCTGCGCCGCGATGCCGGCATCGACGATCTCGAGGTTGACCTCGTAGTTCCCGGTGAGGCTGAGACGGTCGATGTTGGCCGTGCCGATCGTCGTCCAGCGGCCGTCGATCGTCGCCGTCTTCGCGTGGACCATGGCGTCCTTGTAGAGCCAGATGGTCACGCCGCCGCGCAGCAGGGTCGTGTACAGGCCCTTGGAGAGCCAGTCCGCCACGACGTGGTTCGAGCGCTCGGGGACCAGGACACGGACGTCGACGCCGCGCTGCGCCGCCATGAGCAGGGCGTCGAGGATCTCACGGTCGGGGATGAAGTACGCCTGCGTGATGTAGATGTGGTCCGACGCGCGGTCGATCGCGTCCAGGTAGATGCCGCGGATCGGGAAGACCAGGTGGGCGGGGGCGTTGCGGGCCGCGCGGAGCTCGGGCAGCCACAGCCGCGACCCCGGGTCCTCGAGGCGCGGCTGGCCCGGCTTGCGGTTCGAGTTCCAGAAGTCGACGAACGCGTTGCGCAGCTCCCAGGTGGACGGCCCCGCGAGCCGGATGTGGGTGTCACGCCACTGCGTCGCGTACATGGCGCCGATGTTGTACCCGCCGACGAACCCGATCTCGTCGTCGACGACCAGGATCTTGCGGTGGTCACGGCCGGACTTGCGGACGTTGAGCACCAGGACGCCCGGGCGGAAGACCGGGTAGCGGATCACGTGGATCGGGGCCGGGAACGTCAGGAACTCGCGGGGGACGACGAGGTTCGCGAAGCCGTCGTAGATCACGAAGACCTCGACGCCGCGCTCGGTCGCCTCGACGAGCGCGTCCTTGAACTCCTTGCCGAGCTCGTCGCCCTTCCAGATGTACGTCTCGAGCATGATGCGACGCTTGGCCCCGCGGATGGCGGCGAGCATCTCGCGGTAGAGGTCGTCGCCGTAGGTGAAGATCGTCGTCGACGTCTCGCCGACGCTTCCCTCGGCGGGGGCGGAGCGGGGGAACTTGCTGGGGTCTGTGACACGTCGCTTGCGGATGGCGTCGGCGATCACCAGCCCGGTCGCGACGGTCACGGGGACCGCGACCGCGAGCACTGCTGCGCGGGCCATGACCGATCGAGCGAGCTGGACGGGAGAGGTCTTCGAGGGGCGCACCTGCTCACCGTAGCCTCAGGTCGCCGTGAGCACCTGGAGAAATGGGGTGACTTTGGCCGTTGCGGTCACTGCGTCTCCGCGTCACGGCTTGGTGGCGGCGTTTTCTCCTCCTATGTCCGTTTCGGGGAGTCCTTCGCTGCCCATCTCCGCAGGCAGTCCGGTCGACAGAGGGTGCGACCTGATCGCGGCCGCGAGCTCACCCTCGATCCGGTCGAGATAGACGCCCGTCGTGGCGATCGACGCGTGCCCCAGGAGCTCGGCGATGACCTTCACGTCCCAGCCCTGAGCCACGAGGAGTGTGGCGGTCGTGTGCCGCAGGGCATGAGGGGTGGCGGCCCGACGGTACTCCTCGGGCATGCGAGCGACGCACCGGTTGAGGAGCGCACGGATCGCCTGGGCGTCGATACGCCGGCCCCGCCAGGTGAGCAGGAGGGCGCGGGCGGCGTCGGCGTCACCCGGCCTGCGCGCCAGGAGAGAGGGGCGGAGCGTCGCGAGGTACTCGTCGAGCGCCCGCGCGAGGGGCTCGGACAGGCTGACGGTCCGCACCGTGCCGCCCTTGCCCTTGATCCGCCACCGGGTCTGGTCGGGTTCGCGGACGAAGTCGTCGACGTCCGCACGGGCGACCTCCGAGACCCGGGGGCCGAGGATGAGCAGGAGCGCGATGATGAGGCGGTCCCGCAGTGCGAGGTCGTGGTCAGGACGAGGACGTGCGGCGCCGCTCGTCTCGACCGGGACGTCCGTCGGTCGCGGCTTGGTGCTCGCGGTCACGAGGAGCGCCTGTGCGGCCGTGGCGGACAGCGCGGTGCGGGCGACGCGCAGGCCGCCACGGAGCCGGGCCGGGGGAGCGGCCCACTGCATCGGGTCGGCCTGGACCCACCCGTCGCGGGCCGCGTGCGTGAAGAACCGGGAGATCGACTGCCGGAACCTGTTGACGGTCGCCGCCGAACGACCCGGGCCGTCGGGCTTGGTACGCGGGTCCGTGTATCGCCCGTCCGGGGTGATCTGGTAGCGGAGGAGGAAGTCGTCGATGTCGGCGCCCGTGATGTCGTCGAGGACGGTCTCGGCGCCCGCGAGGGAGGAGAACTCCCGCAGGTCGCGCTCGTAGTTGCGCTGGGTGGTGGGGGAGAGGACGCCACGGAGCGTCTCCGCCGAGACGGAGGAGAGGTACGTGGCGACCGCCTCGGCGACGGTGACGCGGCGAAGGCGGGGAGGGGCGACCACCGAACAGCTCCTGGGGGACGGGACGAGACCGGACATCCGGAGCATAGGGGGCGCCACTGACAGCCGCGGGAGGGATCGAGTTCACGGCGTCTCACCACGCTGTTGTGCTAAACACAATGGTTTGTCGCGTATGTCCCAATTGAAGGAGCATACTGCAGCGCAGCATCATCGCGGAAGAGGTCGCCCCACGCGCCCTCAGGTGCCCGACTGCGCCACGACGGCTCCCTGATCGTTGCTCCCCGGTGGCGGCGAACCTCTGGGCGCCGGGCCTGGAGGGGGACCGGTCGCGAAGCGGGGCCAACCACCAGCGATACACCCACCACGGTGCCGCGACGACGGCGACGACCGCCGTGAGGACGAGTGTCAGCGCCGTAACAGCGAGCACGGTTGCCAGGAGCGTCGCCATGAGGATGCAGCGTGCCGCGCGGCCGACGACCGAGGCGCCAGAGCCGCTCACAGGAGTTCTGGGCGAACCGAAGGTTCCTGCAGGACCTACGGGACGCGTGGCCACGAACGGCCCTGAGCTCATTCTCGACTCCAGGTCTCGGTGGGCTCCAGGTCGACGCCCTTGCGATGGAGGGAGCACGCGCCCGCCTCGCGTGATGCAGCGCCGGCGAGGCCGGCACCTTCCTGGGGTGACGTGACGCCTGCGAGCCTGCGCGAGATCAGTCGCTCCTGACGGGGCGTCTGCGGCCGAGAGGGGTGTGGCCAGATCGTCATAATGACATAATGTACATTATCGGCGTAGCGTCGAACGGGCCGAGAGGGGCTCGGAGCGCACCTGCGCTGTGTGCTGGTCACCCACGAAATGCAGCTCCGTCGCCGGCTCCACCGCACAGCGTGCTGCGAGCTCGAGGGTCTCGTGGACGACGCGACCGGCCGCTCCGTGCTGTGGGATGTCCGACGAACGCAGCTCGTCGATCAGCTGCTCCATCTCCGACGACGTCGGTACGAGATCTCCGTACGGGTCGACCTTCGCGAGCACCGGCCGTCCGCTCGCCGCGCACCGCCGGACGAGCTCGCCGTCGTCGTCGCAGGCCGCGGCCTAGGTCGTCCGGGCCCTGTGGCGCGAGCTCGTTCCACGCTGCGACACGGCGACCAGGAGGATGTCGAGAGGCATGCGTGCCATCCTGCCAGCATGCCCGGTGTGCGTTCGGCGAACCCGGGCGAGTCCCGCCCGCCACTCCCCCGGACTTGCGGCCTGTTGACAGCATCGTTGCAGGTCAGAGGGTATTTCTGGCCCTCCGACCGGCAACGACGCTCTCGGCGTGGTGCTCGTTCCTGCTCGTTCCGCTCAGCCCGCCGCCCTCTTGACGAGGTCCGCGATCGTCGTCTCGTTCTCCGCTGTCAGCTCCGTGAGCGCGAATGCGACAGGCCACAGGGTGCCGTCGTCGAGCTGTGCCACGTCGTTGAATCCGAAGGTCGGGTAGCGCGCGCCGAACTTCTCCGCAGGCTGGAAGAAGCAGAGGATCTTGCCGTCCTTGGCCCAGCCGGGCATCCCGTACCAGGTCTTCGGTGCCAGCGAGGGTGCGTGCTCGGCGACGAGCTCGTGGATCCGCGAGGCCATGGAGCGGTCCGGTTCCGAGAGCTCCGCGATCTTCTCGAGCTGGGCCTTCTCCGCGTCGGCCCGGTTCGCGGACGCCTTGAGCTCCTTGGCGCGCTCCTTCATCGCCGCGCGCTCCTCGGCCGAGAAGCCTTCGTAGGCCTTGCCGGTCTTGGTCGACTTCGTGGTGCCGGTCATCGCGATTCCCCTTCGTGGAGTGTCTGCCGTCAGGTTCGACGCTACTGAGGGACGCGGGCGTGCGCTTCTCCAGATCTGCTCGATCCCGGCCGGGGTGACGCAGCGACCGATTCTCCGTGCGGGGAGATTCCCGTCCTCGGATTTCTCCGAGCGATTCGAGGAACGCAGAAGAATGTCACCGAGGAATCCGGGGCAAGATCCCTTGGTCGCGTGCGGAGGTGTCGTGCTAGCGTCGCAGTGATCGTGAACCGTCGAGGAGGTGAGACCCGTGAACGCAGCATCCGTACCGGGCGCTCCCCCGCAGCCCACGATCGCGCGACTGCGATAGTCGCCACCGGGAGCGCTCGCCAGACACTTCGCGAAAGGCGACTCCCATGAACACCTCACCCTCTTCTTCCTCGCACTCCCCCGCGACGTCCGCCCCTGGCCTGCCGGGGCGCGTTGTCGGCGAACGAGCCCTGGTCCTCGGTGGTGGCGGTTCGACCGGCAACGCCTGGCTGATCGGCGTCGTCGCCGGTCTGTTCGAAGCCGGCGTGGACGTGACCGCCCCCGACCTGACCGTCGGGACGTCGGCCGGCTCGACCGCCGCTGCCCAGCTGTCGGGCGCGACCCCAGCCGACCTGCTGGCCGCCGTCCTTGCCGCCGCCCCTCCGGAGCGACGCGCTCCGGGAGGAGCCGACCGGGACAGGGGCTCGAACAGGCAGGTCGTCGACCACCTCGAGCGGATGCGCGCCCTCATCGCCTCGGCACATGACCCGGCTGACCTGCGGAAACGAGTCGGTGGCGCAGCGCTCGCGCGGGAGGCGACGTCGGACGGTTCCTGGCAGGACCGGTGGCGGACCACGGTCGCGTCACGACTGCCCGGTCAGGACTGGCCGCTGCGACGGGTCCTGCTCACGGCCGTCGACGCCGAGACCGGCGACCCGGTCGTCTTCGACCGCGACAGCGGGATCGACCTGGTGGACGCCGTCGCGGCGAGCTGTTCGAGCGGCCTCCCCTACCAGATCGCCGGCCGCCGGTACATCGACGGCGGCTACCGGCGCAACGAGAACGCCGACCTCGCCGAGGGGTACGGGCGGGTGCTCGTGCTGTCGCCCTTCGGTGGTCGGTCACTCACCCCGCCAACCTGGGGCCTGCAGCTGGCTGCGCAGGCCGACGAGCTCCGCGCCGGTGGCAGCGAGGTCGTGACGATCGTCCCGGACGAAGGCTCCGAGCACCTGTTCGGTGCCGACGCGATGGATGTCTCGCTCCGCCCGACGGCCGCTCGAACCGGGTACGAGCAGGGCCTTAATCTGGGCGATCGACTGACCGCGTTCTGGGGCTGAAACCTCGACGACAATTCCGCTCTCCGGGTACGTGGTGCTTTTCGCGCCACGCGTCCGGAATGCGCAAGCACGTCAACCGGAGGTCAGGTCAGCCTTTCGGACAGGTGGACGGTCACCGCGTCCCCGATGTCCTTGCCGAGCTTCTTGCGGAGCTTTGCGCTGATCGAGAGCATGTGGCCACCCGACCCGGTCGGCATGAGTCCGGCCGTCAGGTCGTGGCCGTCCACGGTCGCGACCACACGGACGGACTTCCCCGTGCCGAGCAGCTCGACCGAGTTGGGCACCTCGACGCACGACCACACGTCGTCGCGCACCGTCACCCCGATCGGCGCGGAGAACGTGACGTGCATCGGACCTGGACTCGTGCTCACCACGTGACCTCCTCGTCGTCGACAGCACCGTGCGTGCCGCCCTGCGTCGTCCGACTCTACCGAGTGCCGTCCGGTGCCGGACCGTCCCCGCCGGGGCAAAGTCTCTTGATGTCGACAGACTTCTCCAGGAAGCCCTGAGAGCGGCGAAGCCAGTTTCGCTCCCGTCACATCTCGGGCATCGCGCCGCACGTGGCGAGTCGGTCGGAGATGTCCGTTTCGCGCCCAAGAGGTGGTCGCCCCGTGAGTTCTAGACCCACGGGGCACCGCCTACGCCTCCCCCGCGAACCCTTGCGATACCAACAGTTCATGCCGCCCGCCCGCGCCCCCGAGAGACCCCGTGGGCACACGCCGGGCACTAGCCGCGCGAGACCGCGCGGAGTCGAGCCGTCTCCAGGGCGACCGCGACGCCGTCGAGATCCTTCTCGAAGAGGTCTGCGTAGACGTCGAGCGTCATGCTCGCGGAGGCATGTCCCAGCATGCGCTGGACGGCCTTGACGTTCGCCCCCGCGGACACCGCGAGGCTCGCGGCGCTGTGGCGGAGGTCGTGCGGGGTGAGGTGGTCGTCGATGCCCGCGTCACGGGCCGCGCGGGAGAACCAGCCCGTCCCCGACTTGGAGCGCTTGAGGTAGGTGCCGCGGTCGCCGTGGAAGACGACGTCGTCGCGCGCCTTGCCCTCGCACGCCGCGGCGAGGTGCAACGAGAGGAAGGCGGGGAACGGGACGGAGCGCCGCTCGTGGGTCTTGGGCGTCCCGACGACGATCTCGGAACCGACCTCGACCGCGTTCTGGTTGATGCGCAACCGCTGGCGGAGCATGTCGAGGTCGCGGACGCGAAGCCCCGCGGCCTCGCCCCAACGCAGCCCGCAGTAGGCGAGGACCAGGACGAGGGTCTCGTGCCGACCGGCTGCTGCGGCGAGCGCGGCGACCTGCTGGTGGTCGAGGTAGGTGTGCTCGCGTCGTACCTTGCGGGGCAGGTTGACGCCGCGGGCCGGGTTGGTGAGGATGCGGCGGTCGTCGACCGCGTCGTCGAGCAGCGAGGCCAGGGCGCCGTGCGCGCGGGCGACCGTCGTGGCGCTGTACGTGGCGCTCAGGTCGGAGACCCAGGCCTGCACCGCGGTGCGCCGGATCTCCGCGACGGGCACGCTCCCCCACCGCGGCGTGACGTGCAGCCGCCACGAGCTCTCGATCGCCCGGGCCGTCGAGGGCTTGAGATGGGTCTGCCGCCCGAGCCACGCTCCCCCGAGCTCCAGCACGGTCGAGCGGGCCGCGGTCGGATCGATGAACTCACCGCGCAGGATGGACACCTCGAGCGAGGACGCGAAGGCCTCGGCGCTACGCTTGGTCTTGAATCCGCGCTTCTTGGTCTGCTTGCGCTCGGGGGTGCGGTAGCGAACCATGTACCGTCGCCCGGCGGTCGTCTCGTACGCCTCAACGGTCGCCATGGCGATCCGTCCACTGTGCGCGGTCTGCCTGGTTCCTCACAGCACGAACGGTACCGCGATCCGTCGCATCGGCGACCATTCGGACACCTCGCCCCCGCGGGGCTCAGGATCCCGCGACGCGTCGCCGACCTGCGCGAGCTGCGAACGCGTCGAGGGCGGCCAGCACCTCGGTCGCCTGCCAGGTCCGGCCGCGGCGTCGGCGTGGGTCGGTCGCGGTCAGGGCGCCCGCGCCGGCGAGCCGGTCGATCGCCCCCTGCGCTGCGGGCAGGCTCACGCCGAGCGCGTCGGCAAGGAAGGAGACCGTGACGACAGGCTGTCCGAGGACGACGTCGATCGCCCGCCATGCCGCTGCGCCCCGACGGGCGTCGAGCCGTGCGGTCCATTCCTGGCGGACGAGCGACAGGTCAGCGGCCAGGGCCCTGCCGTTCCCGACGGCGACGAGCGCTGCCTCGTTGACCTGGTGGACGATGGGGACGACGTCCCCGCGACGGAAGGCCGTCAGGGCGTCGACGTAGGCGTCGGTGTCGACGAGGAGCCCGGCGGAGACCGGCACGGTGACCCGGCGCGTGAGCCCGGCGTGACGGAGCATCGCGTGGACGAGTGCTCGGCCAGACCTTCCGTTGCCGTCCGTGAACGGGTGGATGGTCTCGAACTGGGCGTGGGTGATCGCCGCGTGCGCGAGGACCGGGAGGTCGGTGCGGCGTGCGAAGGCGACCAGGTCCTCGATCGCGGCAGGGATCCGTTCGTGGTGGATCGCGACGTACTCGGCGAGGTGAGGACCGGCGGACGTCCCGCCGACCCAGACCTGCTCCCGTCTCCATCGACCGGCCGTGAGATCGCGCTCGCCCATGAGCGCACGGTGGACGGCCAGGATCGCGTCGCCGTCCAGCTGGTCCGCCAGGTCGATCGCCGCCTGCATGGCGTGGACGTTGCCGGCGACGGTCGTCGCGTTGCGGGAGGCGTCCTCACCGATCTCCGCTAGTGCGAGCTGTCGTGCCCCGACCGTCAGGTTCTCGATCTGGGAGGAGGCGGCCGACTCGCTACGGAGCAGGACGCTGCGCAGCGGCGCGAGCTCGCCGGCGCCGAGGACCGTGTCCATCTCGACGTCGAAGCGGGCGACCTCGGTGGCGGCATCCTCGCACTCTGCGACGAGAGACGCAGGCAGCGGAACCTCGCGGCCCGCGATCTCCGGGGTGAGCGCCGACCGGTACGGCCCTGCGTGCAGCTCTCGTTGACGTCGAGAGACGGGAGAGTCGGCGTACAGTCGCCACGGGTGCTCCTCGAACGCGATCGAGGGCCAGGTGCTGCCCGCCGGGGGAAGCGGCGACTCGTTGGTTCCTTGCATGGGCAACCTCCTTGTCCAAGGATCATGCCATAACCTTGGACAAGGGCGCAGGGGGTGCACGGTTGGGTCTCGGGGTCAGGCACCTCGCGGGCCTTGCCCCGGGCAACATCACACCGTCGATCGTGCGTGTGGAGTTGCGCCGCCCTGCGAAAACCGGAAACCTGGTCGGTGGTCTCGCGGGTGTGCGCGTCCTCCCCGATGCGCGTGGTCTGCTGGGCAGCCTCGACGGGTGGGTTCGGCGTGCCACGTGCGTTCACCGGACCTTCACGCCCCTTCGGAACATGCGCATCCGGTGGGACGTTGACCCCCATAGACAACCCCTGCCGCTACCCCCTTGGAGGACGACATGCCAGACCGGTCCCTACGTGGAATGAGCATCGGTGCGAAGAGCATGGAGTCCGACGCGGGCGTCGACTTCGCCCCTCGTTTCCAGGCGCACTACGACTGCCCCAACGGCCACACCATCATCCTGCCGTTCTCGACCGAGGCCGAGGTGCCTGCGGTGTGGGAGTGTCGCTGCGGTGAGGAGGCCCTCCTGCGTGACGCGGAGCGCCCCGAGCCCAAGGCCGGCAAGCCCGCCCGTACGCACTGGGACATGCTGCTGGAGCGGCGCACGATCAAGGAGCTCGAGGAGCTGCTCGACGAGCGGCTCGGGCTGCTGCGTGCCGGCAAGCTGCGTCGCAGCGCCTGATCTTCTGACGCGAAGGGCCCGGAACTCCTCGGAGTTCCGGGCCCTTCGTCGTCCCCGGGCCCACGGTCGGGCCCTCCCCCGCTCACGCGCCTGCGCACCGCAGGTGTCCGGTCTGCCCGACGGCGCCGCGCACCTGCCGGGTCCGCCGCACCCGGGCGATCCTCGCCGTCGGGCAGGACGGGAGCTCCGGGGAGTCCGCGCCGCGGTCGGACGACTAGCGGCGCGCTGGCTTGGACGCCGGGCGCTTGGTCGCGGGCCTGCGCGCGGGGGCCTTGGCGCTCGCGGCCGGGCGGGTGACGTGGGAGACGACGCCGGCCACGACGAGCAGGACCGTGAGGCCACCCGCGACCCACCCGGGCCAGTACCCGAGCCGTACGGCCGGGGTCAGGGAGTCTCGCAGGGGCAGCGTCGCGATCATCTGGTCGGCCGTGAAGAGCTCGGTGCTCTGCAGGAGCGCGCCGTTGGGGGCGATGATGCCGCTCACGCCGACGGTCGAGATCTGCACGGTCGCGCGCCCGGTCTCGATGGCCCGCAGGCGGGACATCGCGAGCTGCTGGGTGGACTCGGCGCTGTAGCCGAAGGACGCGTTGTTGGTGGGGACGACGAGGAGCTCGGCACCCGCGTTCACGGCGTCGCGGACGAGTTCCTCGTACGCGACCTCGAAACAGATGACGGTGGCGAGGGGGACGGTGCGCCCGAGGCGCTCGGAGGGCAGGTCGACGACGGCGACCTCGTCACCGGCGATCATGTCCGTGGTCACGCGGTCGACCTGGTCGGAGAAGATCCGCACGAAGCTGCGCATCGGGATGTACTCGCCGAACGGTGCGGGGTGCTGCTTGGCGTACCGGTCGATGACGCCCTGCCCGGGCGCCCACAGCAGCGACACGTTGTACCGCCCACCGGTCTCGGGGAACTCCTGCGCCCCGACCAGGACGGGCGCACCGACGGCCGTCGCGGCCGCGTCGATGTCGGCGGCGACGTCGGGGGTGGTCTGCGGGTCGAGGTCGGAGCCGTTCTCGGGCCACAGGACGACGTCGAGCTCGCCGGGGTCGACCTCGTCGAGCAGCGCGACCGTGCCGTCGACGTGGTTCTGCAGGACCTCGCCACGGTTGGCGAACGACCCGAGGCCGGGTTCCCCGACGTTGCCCTGGACCGCGCCGATCTTCAGCGTCCCGGTCTCCGCTCGGGTGTCGAGCGGGACGACGAGGCCTACGCCGAGGAGCACGGCTGCCGTGCCGAGCGCGCACAGGGCGGGCATGCTGCGCACCCGGCGGGCCTCGAGCAGGAACACGGCGAGCAGGACGCCGATCGCGGCGGTCAGCAGCGAGACGAGCAGTCCTCCGCCGAGCCAGGCGGTGCGCCCCAGCAGGGAGTCGACCTGGGAGAACGCGAGCCGGCCCCAGGGGAACCCGCCGAAGGGGAACTCGGAGCGCCACTGCTCGACCGCGACCCACAGCACCGAGAACGTCACGACCTGCCAGGCCAGGTTGCGGCGGACGAAGCCGAGCCGCCGCACCCATGTCCACATCGCACCGAACAGCGCCAGGAAGACGGCTTCGAGGACGCTCAGCGCGAGCCAGGGGACGGTGTCGGTCGCGATCTGCGCCCACTGGATGTGCGGCAGGAAGAACGCGAGGCCCCACACGAGGCCCACGAGGGCGTTCCACCACGCACGGTCGCGGCGCAGGGCGAGGAAGAGGGCCGCGACCCCGACGAACGCCATGGGCCACCACCCGCGGTCGGGGAAGGCGGTGTTCGTCAGGAAGCCGCCACCGGCGGCGAGAAGGATCAGCAGCCAGCGGCTCGGCTCACGGGTCGACACCAGTGCAGGGTACGCCACGTACCTGCAGGTCGGCCGGGAGATGTGGGCCGACCCGCGCGTCCTTCGGACCACGTCGCACCGCCACCGGTGAGGCCGTGTTGTCTACTGAACGCGCGGGTCGAGCCGATGCACGTCAGGGCTCGCAGGATGGACGGTGAGATGGTGGCTCGAACCCCTGCGGCACTGGCGGCCGGAACACGTCATCGAACTTACCGCCCCTCACGGTGGTGTCAATCCGAGGCCGGTCCACGGCGCGCGGTGCCACCGGTCGTGGCCGGGAGGCGCGCTCGGGTGGCACCGGCCTCATCCGCGCGAGGGCGCGGCGGGCGCCCCGCACGTGTCCCGGCCCGGCCGGGCCGGTCTCAGTCGAACGTGTCGAACAGCACGACGCCGTCACGCACCGTCTGCAGGCACGTGGGGTCGGGGGCGTCGTCGGTGAGGTCGGGCAGCAGGGGTGTGCCGGAGCGGGCGTCGGTGCTCCAGGAGGACACGGAGGTCCCCGCCCCCTGCACCGCGAGGTGCTCGGCACGCCACACCGCGAGGTGGGCGGGCGCGCCGACGCGCAGCTGGCCCGCGCCCGTGTGGTCGAGGCCCGCGATGCGCCAGCCCCCGCGCGTGTGCGCCCGGAACGCGGCCCGCGCGGAGATGCGCTGGTCGGGGTCGGCGTGCGACATCGCGGCCCGGACCGCGGACCAGGGGTCCATCGCGGTCACGGGCGAGTCGGAGCCGAACGCGAGCGGGACGCCCGCCCCGGCCAGGTCGGCGAACGGCGAGAGCCCGGCCACGCGCGTGGGACCCAGGCGCGACGCGTACATGCCGTCAGGGCCGCCCCACGCGGCGTCGAAGACGGGCTGGATGGACAGCGAGACCCCGAACAGCAGGAGGGTCGACAGGGCGTTGGTGTCGACGAACAGCGCGTGCTCGACACGGTGCGCGGCGCGGCGGTGCGCGGCGGCCCCGTCGGCCTCCGCGGCGGCCCGCAGGCCCACGACGAACTCGTCCATGGCGCGGTCGCCGATGACGTGGAACCCGCCCTGGGTGCCCGTCGCCGCGACGGCGGACAGGTGGGCCGCGATCTGCTCGGCGGTCAGGTACTGGTTGCCGCGCCCGTCGGGCCCCGCCTCCCCGGGGGCGCCCGTGAGGTCGGAGTACGGGTGGCGCAGGGCCGCGGTGCGCGAGCCGAGGGACCCGTCGACGTTGAGGTCCCCCGCGATGCCCGCCAGGCCGGGCAGGTCGGCGAGCAGGGCGCGCGCGTCGTCGGGCGTGGCGCACAGCTCGCCCCGGTACGCGACCAGGTGCGGCAGGGCTCCCTCGGGGTCCGCCGTGAGGGCCATGAGCTCGCGCAGCCCGTCCCGGGTGTCGATCGAGGGCGCGCTGTTCTCGTGCACCGACACGATGCCGCGGCGCGCGGCAGCGTCCAGGGCCGTCCGGTAGATCGCGGTGCGACGTTCGGGGCTCATGGCGCGGGCCGCGTCCCGGGCCGCGTGGTGCGCGTCCAGGGTGACCCAGCCGCTGTCCGTCCAGCCCTGGCGCCCCTCGAGGCCGGCGCGCGCCGCGAGCGACGTCGAGACGACCGCCGAGTGCACGTCCACGCGCGCCGAGTACACGAGCGCTCCCCCGCACGCCGCGTCGATCTCCTCGCGCGTCGGGGCACGGTGCTCGGGCCACTCCTGCTCGTCCCACCCGAACGCGAGGAGCACGTCGTCCGCCTCGGCGGCCGGGCGCGCCTCGACCGCGGCGTGCAGCGCGTCGAGCGCCGCGGCCAGGGACGTGACGCCGGCGCTCGCGGACAGGTCGACGCCTGCGAGGGCGAGCCCGGTCTCGAGGACGTGGACGTGGGAGTCGACGAACCCGGGGGCGACGAGCGCTCCGTCGAGGTCGACGACGCGGTCGGCGCGGGCGGCGAGCCCGGCGGCGGTGTCGTTCGCGCCGATCCAGGTGATCACCCCGCCGTCGACGAGCATCGCCTCGGCGAAGGGGTCGGTCGAGGAGTGAATGACACCGTTGCGGTACAGGGTGGAGGCCACGAAACCACACGATATGCCACGCCGCGCCCGGCGCGCCCCTTCGTGGGGCGTGCCGGGCGCTCGTGACGCGAAGGTCACACGCTCGAGTAGGCCACGACCCCGCGCCGGACGGCGTCGATGGCGCGCACGGCGGTCTTGCGCATCGCCGGGGTGGGGGCGGCGGTCGCGAGCTGGTCGAGCACGTCGATGATCTGCTTGCACCAGCGCACGAAGTCCCCCGCGGCGAGCTCGGAGCCGCGCAGGACGGCGTCGAGGCTGCGCCCGGTGGCCCACCGGTGCACGGCCGCGACGATCCCGAGGTCGAGCGTGCCGGTCGCGTCGATGTGGTGGGCCTCCTCGAGGTCGTCGACCTCGGACCACACGACGACCGTCGCGTCGAGCGCGCGGGCGAGCTTCCCCTGGGGGCCGCCGGGCACGTACGGCTCACCGGGTTCGTCGCGGCGGGCCGAGAAGACGAGGGTCGAGACGACGGCGGCGAGCCCGGCGGGGTCGAGGTCGTCCCACACGCCGCGGCGCAGGCACTCGGCGAGCAGCAGGTCGTTCTCGGCGTAGAGCCTGCGCAACCACTGCCCGGCGTCCGTGATCCGTACCTCGGGGGCGGGCGTGCGGCCGGGCCGGGGGCGCGCCGGGGCGGACACGGCAGCGGACGTCGTCGCGGTGTCGGTCGCGCCCAGCGTCGCCGGGTCTGACGGGTCTGACGGGTCCGACGTGGCCGACGTGGCGTCGTCGAGCGTGCCACCGCTCGCGGGGTGGGGGTCGACCTCCAGGTACCCGAGGCCGGTGAGGATGTCGCAGATCCGGTCGAAGACGCGGGCGATCGAGCCGGTGCGCCCTTCGACGCGTCGCACGAGGGCGTCGTGCTCCTTCTTCAGCTTGGCCCACCTCTCGGCCCAGCGGGCGTGGTCCTCGCGCTCGGGGCAGTCGTGGCACGGGTGGGCTCGCAGTGCCGCACGCAGGCGGCTGAGCTCCTTGTCGTCGGCGGCGGCCGACCGCACGGTGGGAGACTTGCCCCGCGACGGCGCACCGGGGGTGTCGACGAACGCGCCGAGCGCGTTGCGCAGCGAGGAGGCCAGGTCGCGGCGGGCCGCGGGCACGCGCGGGTTGAACGTCTTGGGGATGCGGACCTTGCCGACGGTGCGGATCCCGGAGGGGGCGTCGGCGACCGTGAGCTTCTTGACGTGCTTGTCCTCGGTGAGGACGGTGGGGCGGGGGCCGTCGAAGCCGCCGTCCTTGCCGGGGTCGAGCACGACGACGTACCCGGCGCGGCGCCCCGTGGGCAGCTCGACGACGTCACCGACGCGCAGGTTCTCGAAGTCCGCGACGATCTGGGCGCGCCTGGCCCGCTGCGCCGACTTCGACAGGTCGGCCTCGCGGGTCGCGATCGCCCGCCGGAGCCGGGCGTACTCGCCGAAGTCGCCCCGGTCGCACGTCATGGCCTGCGCGTACCCCTCGAGCGCCTCGGCGTGCGCCTGCGCCTGCTTGGCGAGGCCCACGACGCCCCGGTCGGCCTGGAACTGAGCGAACGACGTCTCCAGGACGTCGCGGGCGCGCTCGCGGCCCACCTGGGCCACGAGGTTGACCGCCATGTTGTACGTGGGGCGGAACGAGGACTTGAGCGGGTACAGGCGCTTGGACGCGAGTCCCGCGAGGGCGACGGGGTCGAGCCCCGGGTGGTCGACGACGACGGCGTGCCCCTCGACGTCGATGCCGCGGCGCCCGGCGCGGCCCGTGAGCTGGGTGTACTCCCCCGGTGTCATGTCGACGTGCGACGTCCCGTCCCACTTGACGAGCTTCTCCAGGACGACCGAGCGGGCGGGCATGTTGATCCCGAGGGCGAGGGTCTCGGTCGCGAACACGACCTTGACCAGGCCGCGGCTGAACAAGTCCTCGACGATCTCCTTGAAGATGGGCAGCATGCCCGCGTGGTGGGCGGCGACGCCGCGCGCGAGGGACTCGCTCCACGTCCAGTAGCCGAGCACGTCGAGGTCCTCGGCGGGCAGGGTCGCGCTGCGAGCCTCGACGGTCGCGCGGATCTCCGCCTCCTGCGCGGGGGTGGTCAGGCGCAGGCCGGCGGCCAGGCACTGCGTCACGGCGGCCTCGCACCCGGCGCGGGAGAAGATGAAGAAGATCGCGGGCAGCAGGCCGTCGGCGTCCAGGGCGTCGACCACGGCGAAGCGGGGCGGGGTACGGCGCCCACCCCCGTCGCCCGACCCGCCACCCCGGTGTCCGCCTGGCCCGCCACGGCCCCCGCGTCCCCGGTAGCCGCGGTCCCCGCTACGCCCGCCCCGCCCGGGGTAGCCGCCGTCGCGGGCGCCGCTGCGGAACGCCGCGAGCAGGTCCGGGTTGATGGGCGGGTTGACGCCGGGGTCGGTCGGGTCGACGTGCCCCGCGTACAGGTCGATCAGGTCCGCGCCCGTGCCGGGACGTACGGCCTCGCCCGGGGTGCGGGGGCCGCGGTGGCGTGAGCCGACGAGGACGTGCTGCCACAGCGGGACGGGTCGGCGCTCGCTGACGATGACGGCGGTGTCGCCACGGACCATCTCGAGCCAGTCGCCGAACTCCTCGGCGTTGGACACGGTCGCGGACAGGGACACGAGCTGGACGTCGTCGTCGAGGTGGATGATGACCTCCTCCCAGACGGGTCCGCGGAAGCGGTCGGCGAGGTAGTGGACCTCGTCCATGACGACGAACGCGAGGCCGTCGAGGGCGCGCGAGCCCGCGTAGAGCATGTTGCGCAGGACCTCGGTGGTCATGACGACGATCGGGGCGTCGCCGTTGATGGACGTGTCGCCCGTGAGCAGGCCGACCTGGTCGACGCCGTGGCGGCGCGCGAGGTCGGCGTACTTCTGGTTGGACAGCGCCTTGATGGGGGTCGTGTAGAAGGCCTTGCGTCCGCCGGCCAGCGCGAGGTGGACGGCGAACTCCCCCACGACGGTCTTCCCGGCGCCGGTGGGGGCGGCGACGAGGACGCCGCGACCTTCTTCGAGGGCCTGGCAGGCCCGGACCTGGAAGTCGTCGAACGGGAAGCCGACGACCTCGCGGAACGCGGCGAGCTGGGTGCGGGAGGCGGCCTGGAGGGCGCGCGAGGCCGCGTACCGCTCCGCGGGGCTCGCCTGGAAGGCGCTGTCGGCGGTGTCGTCCCTGTCGTCTTTGCCTGCGTTGCCGGCGGTACGGGGTGCTGCGGTCATGCCACCACCCTACGGTCCGGGGGTGTCGGTCCGTGGGGCTTTTCGCACGTGGTCGGCCTCGGGGTGCGGGGCCACGGTCCCCGGGACTCGTCGCACGTCAGGCGGGCGGGGCCTCGGGGACGCGACCGTCGAGGACGTGCAGGGCCCCGGGAGCCACGGTGACGCGCACGGGCAGGCGCGAGATGCGCTCCCCGTCGGCGAAGGCCGGGGGTGGCGGGCGGCCCGCGTCGGTGGCCTCGAGGAGCACGGAGGTGGCGTGTCGGACGTCGACGGCCGCGTGGTGCACGTGCTTGCCCTGGTACATGCCGGGGAAGACGCGGGCGGCTCCGAGCCGGGTCAGCGGACCGGCGGTGACGAGGTCGAGGAGACCGTCGTCGATCCGCGCGTCGGGGGCGATCTGGACGCCGCCGCCGAAGCGGTGCCCGTTGGCGACGGCGACCACGGTCCCGGGCGAGGTCCACACGAACGGGGACGCGACGTCGTCGGGCACGCTGCCGGGGAGCGCGCCGGACCGGTCCTCCGGTGCGAGGTCCGCGGTGATGCGGTACCCGTACGGGCGGAACCGGGCGAGCTCGCTCGCGACGGCGCGCACGTACTTGGCGCTGCCGCGCGGCCACGTCAGGGCGTTGGCGTGGGCGTTGACGGCGGCGTCGAGGCCCGCGGACAGGACGCCGCAGAACCAGCGGGCCCTGCCCGGCCGGGGAGCGAGATCGGCGTCGAGGGGTTCGGCCCGTGCGGCGTCCACGACCCGCACCCCGCCGGTGCCTGCGCCGCGGGCGGACAGGGCGTCGAGGAGCAGCGCGACGGCGGCGGGGACGTCGTGCACGGGCAGGTCGAGGGCCGACGCGAAGTCGTTGCCCGTCCCGGCGGCGACGATGCCCAGGGGGATCCCGGTCCCGGCGACCGCGTTGACGCCGAGGTGGACCATGCCGTCCCCGCCGACGACGACGAGGGCGTCGATCGGGTCCGTGCTGCCCGGTCCGTGCCTGCTCGCGTGCCCGCTCGCCTGTCCGCTCGTCTGTTCCCCCGTCGTCCGGCTCGGGCGTCCGGCGACGGCGTCGCGGGCGTTCTCGAGCGCGAGGGGCGCGTTGGGGGCGCTGAGGTCGAGGACGTCGTGACCGGCTTCGCGCAGGAGGGCGATGGTGCGCGCGCCGTCGCCCCGGCCCCGCCCGCGGTCGGCCGTCGGGTTGACGACGACGGCGAGGCGGGCGGGGCGGGGCTGGGGCCGGTCAGGCACCGGAGAGCGCGGCGGCGGCGCGCTTGTCGGTGCTGCGGTCCCGCAGGATCGCGATCCCCACGGCCCCGAAGTACAGGACGCAGATGGGCAGCGCGACGAAGATCATCGTGAGCGCGTCGGGCGTGGGCGTCATGACGGCCGCGAAGACGAACGCGATGAGGACGGCCCAGCGCCACCCGGCGAGCAGGGCCGTGGACCGGACCAGGCCCGCGAAGTTCAGGGCCACCAGGACGACGGGCAGGACGAACGCGAGCCCGAACGCCAGGACGAGGCGCATCACGAAGCTCAGGTAGCCCTGCGCGTCCGTGAGGTTCGTCGCGCCCTCGGGGACGAACGCCGCGAGGATGTCGACCGCGTGCGGCAGGACCCACCAGGCCAGGGTCACGCCGCCGAGGAACAGGGGCACCGATGCCCCGAGGAAGCCCACGGCGTAGCGACGTTCCTTGCGGGTCAGGCCCGGGGTGATGAACGCCCACAGCTGGTACAGCCACCACGGGCACGTCACGAGCACCCCGAGGAACAGGGAGACCTTGATCTTCATGTCGAGCGCGGTCGCCATGCCCGAGTAGTTCAGGTTGATGACCTTGTTCTGCGCGGCCGCCGCAGCCTCGAGGGGCGCCTGGAGCGCGGCCAGCAGCGGTTCGTAGAGGAACCAGCCGCCGATCGCGCCCACGACGAGCCCGCACGAGACCAGGAAGAGCCGCTTGCGGATCTCGAGCAGGTGCTCGCGCAGCGGCATGCGCCCCTCGGCGGACCTGGCCGTCTTCGTCGAACCGGCCACGGATCAGGCCTTGGGGGCGTCGTCATCCTTGACGGCAGGCTCCGCGGGCTTGTCGTCGTCGCGCAGGTCCTTGACCTCGCTCTTGAAGATCTTGAGGGACTGCCCCACGCTGCGGGCCAGGTCAGGAAGTCGCTTCGCCCCGAACAGGAGCAGGACGACGACGACAAGAACGATGATGTGCCAGGGCTTCAGCATGCCCATGAGATGGCTCCCTTGGAGTCGGACGCAAGTCTTGTTGTCGCAGATCCTACGCGTTGAATCGACGCCACCGGTCCCACGTCACCTTGTTGCGAGTCCTGCGTCCCGCCCGACGCTCGGCCCGCTGCGCGCGCAGCTCCTCGACCCGCTCGTGCAGGAGGACCGGGTCGTCGAACAGGGTGGGCGCCGTGCTGGGCGCCGACGCCGCCAGCGCCGCGGTCGTCTCGTCCGTGCGCTGCGCGAACCGGTCCATCACGAGCGCCGACTCCGACATCTGCGCGAACAGCGCCCTGGCCTTGCGCCACAGGTCGCGCCCCAGGAAGAAGGCGCCGACGAGCGTGCCGACGACCAGGACCGACCAGATGGTGAACCACATAGGGCCCAGCCTAGTTCGCCGGGCCGTCGGCGGACCCGGTCGTCCCCACCGGGTCGCCCGGCTCGTACGGGCCACCGCCCTCGGCCCCGTACGCGGCCAGGGCGGCGCTCGCGGCCTGAGCGACGTCGTCGGCGACCTCCTGGGGGGCGACGGCCAGGACGTGGCGGGCGTGCTCGAGGAGGAGGCGGCGCAACCACACGGGGTTGGTGACGCGCAGGGAGACCTCGAACGCGCCGTCGGGCAGGTTGCGGACCTTCTCGACGGGGACCTGCTCCGCGACCCAGCGGGCGGGGCTCGCGAACGTGATCGTCGCCAGCGGCGCGTCGCCCGTGGGCGTGAAGTCGACCTCGGTCGGCAGGTCGTGCTCGCCCGTGGGCACGTCGAGCTCGGTCGCGGCCAGGAGCCGGTCGAGGCGGAACGTGCGCTGCCCCTGGGCGCGGTGGCACCACGCGAGGAGGTACGAGTACGCGTCCTGGGTGTGCAGCGCGACCGGGTCGATCTCGCGCTCGGACACGACGTCGGAGCTCGTCACGTACCGCACGCGCAGGCGGTGCCGGTTCGCCAGCGCCGAGGACACCGCGGCGACGACCTCGGGGGCCCCGTCAGGGGACAGGCGCACGTCGAGGGCTGCGGCGGCCTCGCCCGTCGCGCCGGTGAGCTTGGCCAGGACCGACGCGACGACGTCGGCGCGCGCCCGGTCCGAACGCACCGCCGGGGTCTCCCCCATGGCGCGCAGGGCCGCGATGAGCGCGACCGCCTCGCGGGTGCCCAGGCGCAGGGGACGCGTCATGCCGCGCGCCTCCGTGAGCCGCACGACGCCCCGCTCGAGGGAGTCCGCGTCGAAGTCGATCAGGTCGTCGGGCCAGTACCCGGGGGTGCCGGACACCCACAGGGCGTCGACGTCCTCCACGATCTGGCGCGTCGTCACCCCGAACCGGGTCGCGAGCTCCTCGACCGGGACCCCGCCCGCCCCGTCCAGGTAGCTGACGATGCCCAGCAGGCGCACCAACCGGTCGTCCGCGCGCTCAGCCACGCTGCTCCTCCGTGCTCGTCGTACCGTTCGGGTGGTCCTGCGTGGTGGTGCCCGGCGCCTGCCCCAGGCGGGCCGCAGCCGCCAACCGGCGCACCACGGCGTCCCGCAGCCCCGCAGGGCTCAGGACCACGACCGCGTCCCCGTACCCCGCGATCTCGTCCGCGAACGCGTGCTGGTTCGTGAACGACACGTGCACGACGTCGCGCCCGTCCGCACGCGGCCCCGTGCCCGGCCCGTCGCCGTCGCTGCGACCGCGCGCCCGCAACGCCTCGGCCCGCTCGGGACCGATCGCGAGGGCAGCGACCTGCTCCTGCCCCGCCCGCGCCCCCAGGAGCGCGTCCACGTCCACCCCGTCCGGGATGGCGAACGCCCCCGGACGCCCCAGGAGACGCACCCTGCCCTCGATGCGGCTCAACCGGTACGCCCGCGGCGCCTGGCGCTCGCGGTCGAACCCGAGGAGGTACCACCCGCCGCGGCGGGCCGCGATGCGCCACGGCTCGACAGTGCGGTCCCGCACCTCGCCCGTGGAGGCCGCCCGGTAGGTGAACGACACCGGACGCAGCGCCTCGATCGCGTCGAGCAGGGGGCCGTACGCGTCGCCCACGGCCCGCACCCTCGGAGCGAGCCCGGCGACCGCGTCGTTCGCGACCTCGCCCGCCCCCGCCGCGCGCAGCTTCGTCAAGGCGCGCGAGATGTCCGTGCGCAAGGTCTTGTCCTGCCAGAACTGCGCCGCCAAGGACAGCACCCCGAACTCCGCCGGGGTCAGGTCGACCGCGGGCAACGCGTACGCGTCCTGGTCGATCCGATACCCGACGTCGTCGCTGTGCCCCCCGGCGTCGACCGTCACGATCGGTATCCCCAGGTCGCGCAACGAGTCCTTGTCGCGCTCGAACATCCGCTCGAACGCCTCGGGAGAAGGCGCGTCGGCATACCCCGCGACACTCGTACGGATCTGCTGCTTCGTCATCGACACGCTCGTGTTCACGAGGGCGATCACGAGGTTCAAGAGCCTCGTGGCAGGGTTGACTGGTTGACTCGTCTGATCAGGCATCGGCACCCACGCTAACGAACGCTATCCTCACCCGTGTGATGACGTGGCGTAGTGCAAGGGTGATCTCCCGCGGCCGGGCCTGGCAAGGCGCGCAGGAAGTGACCGTCGAGCTCGACGAACCCCTGCCCGCGACCGCCGCCCCAGGAACCGAGGAACGCCCCCGCACCGTCCGTGCCCTCGCCTACCCGCAGCTCGTCGGAGAGCCCCAGGTCGGCGACCAGGTCCTCCTCAACGTCTCCGCCCTCGCCCGCGGCCTCGGCACCGGCGGGTACGCCCTCGTCGTCGCACTGCCCGGAGCCCTGCCCCCCGATCCTGCCCCCGGGCCCGGGCACCTCGTCAAGGCCCGCTACACCCCCCTGCAGGCCCTCGTGCTGGGCGTCGACGAGCAGGAGTCCCCCCACCACGACACCCTGCGCGACGCCGACGACCTCGACGGCATGCCCGTCGTCGTCGCCGACCTCCACTCCGCCCTGCCCGCGATCGTCGCCGGCGCACGCCTCGCCGCCGCCCAGGACGGACGCCCCGCGCCCCGCATCGCCTACGTCATGACCGACGGCGGCGCCCTGCCCGCCGCGTTCTCCCGCACCGTCTCCGGACTGCGCGACGCCGACTGGCTCCACACCTGCCTCACCGTCGGCCAGGCCTACGGTGGCGACCACGAAGCGGTCACCGTCCACACCGGGCTCCTCGCCGCCCGCCACGTCACCGGTGCCGACCTCGCCGTGGTCACCCAAGGACCCGGGAACCTCGGCACCGGCACCCGCTGGGGCTTCTCCGGCGTCGCCGCCGGCGAAGCCCTCAACGCCGCCGCAACCCTCGGCGGCCGCCCCGTCGCCTCCCTGCGCGTCTCCGGCGCCGACCCCCGCGACCGCCACCTCGGCATCTCCCACCATTCCCTGACCGCCTACGGCCGGGTGGCGCTCGCGGCCAGCGACGTCGTGGTCCCCCGCCCCAGCGCCGACGTCGAGGCCCTCCCCGGGTGGGGAGCCGCGCTCACCGCACGCATCACCGAGCAGGCCGCGCACCTCGCCGCACCCCACGGGCGCCACCGCCTCGTCCACGCCGACGCCGACGCCGCCCTCCTCGGAGCGCTGCGCGCCACGCCCGTCGGGCTGTCCACCATGGGCCGCGGGCTCGACGACGACCCCGCCGCCTTCCTGGCCGCCGCCACCGCCGGCCTGTACGCCGAGAGGAACCGACCAGCATGAGCAACCGGACGCGACTGGGGGGTGTCGTCGTCCTGATCGCCCTCGTCCTCGTCGGCGCAGCCGCCGGGAACCGCTGGAGCTTCCGGCTCGAACCCGTCACCACCCGACCGACCTCCGTCGTCCCCCCTCCCCCCGTGCAACGCACGGAAGACACCGCGCTCTTCCTCGAAGGTCTCGACGAACGAGCCGCCGGGCTCAGCATCGGCGAGTACATGACGTACCTCGCGGTACTCGTCGCCCTCGTCCTGGTCGTCGTCACGATCGTGCACCTGCGCCGCCGCACCCGGGAGCCCGCCATCCAGGCGCCCGCCCCCCACGACCACGTCGCGACCGGAGCCAGCATCGCCCTCCCCGCCCTCACGGTCCAGCTCCCCGCACTGCGCCGAGGCGTCCAGCACGCCCGGCACCTCCTCGACACCGCCGCGACCCCACGCGACGCCGTCACCGCCGCCTGGATAGCGCTCGAGGACGCCGCCGCCGACACCGGGCACCGCCGACACCCCGCGCAGACCCCCACCGAGTTCACCACGACCGTCCTCGACGCCACCCCCGCCGACCCCGACGCCGTCACCACCCTGCTGAAGCTCTACCAGCGGGCGCGCTTCACCACCCACCCCCTCACCCCCCAGGACGTCGACGCCGCGCGCAGCTGCCTCGAACGCCTCGCCATCGCCTTCACGCCGCCCGTCAGCGACGACAGCGACGACAGCGACGACAGCGGCGGCGGAAGGGGAGATGCCGACGCACCCCAGCACCAGGCCACCACCAGCACACCGGCCCCCCGGGGAGAGACCCGATGAAGCACCGGCTCACCACCGACAAGAAGATCCTCACCCTCGCGACACTCCTCGTCGCCACCGGCACAGCCCTCGCCCTCCTCGGCCTCGACCTCCCCCACACGCTCGCCCTCACCGTCGCCCTCCTCGTCGCCCTCGTCCTCTCCCGACGCATCGACACAGGACACGACCCCCAGCACCGAGCCCTGCCCGACACCAACCGCGACGGCGCCCGCCGAGACCTCTCCGACCTCACCTGGGCAATGCACGGGAGCCACGGACGCGTCAGCGAACGCGCCCACCGACGCGTGCGGGCGCTCGCGGCCACGGCCCTCGCCGACGAGGGCATCGACCTCCACAGCACGGACCCCGAGCAGATGCGAGCGGCGGCCGACCGGCTCGGCACGCAGGTCCACCGGCAGATGACCGACGACCCACGGCCGCCCACCATGAAGGTCCTGCGGTCCTGGGTGGCCGCGATCGAGAACCTCCCGCACTCCCGCACCGACACCTGATCAGCACGCCCGTCGGCGCCGATGCCGACAGCCACAGCACCCGTAGACACCCGCACCGAGAGGCGAACCCGATGACGGACTCCCCTGCCCCCGCGCTCAGCGTCCCCGAGGTGGCCGCGCACGGCCGCCGCATCCTCGACGAGGTCGGCACCGCCGTCGTCGGCATGCGGGACTCGCTCGAGCTCGCGCTCGCCACGATCCTCGCGGGCGGGCACGCCCTGTTCGAGGACGTGCCCGGACTCGGCAAGACGCTCGCGGCCCGGAGCCTCGCGACGGCCCTGGGGCTCGACTTCGCGCGGCTCCAGTGCACCCCGGACCTCCTGCCCGCGGACATCACCGGGTCCTCGGTGTACGACCCGGCCACGACCGACTTCGTGTTCCGGCCCGGCCCGGTGTTCACGGGCATCTTCCTGGCGGACGAGATCAACCGCACGGCACCCAAGACACAGTCCGCCCTCCTCGAGGCCATGGCCGAGCGGCAGGTGTCGATCGAGGGGAGCACCTACCCGCTCCAGCGGCCGTTCCACGTCCTCGCGACGTCCAACCCCGTCGAGTACGAGGGCACCTATCCGCTGCCCGAGGCACAGCTCGACCGGTTCATGGTCCGGCTCGGGGTCGGCTACCCGGGTCGCGACGAGGAGCGGGAGGTCCTGCGCCGTCGTCTCGACCGGCGCCAGGAGCAGGCCGAGGTGCGCCAGGTCGTCGATGCTCGGACCGTCCTCGCGATGCAGGCTGGAGTCGAGGCGACCGACGTCGACCCCGACGTCCTCACGTACTGCGTCGACCTCGTCGCGGCCACGCGCGCCGACTCCCAGCTCGAGGTGGGGGCGTCTCCCCGCGGGTCGCAGAACCTCGTGCTGCTCGCCCGCGCCGTGGCGGCCCTCGACGGCCGGGACTACGTGCTGCCCGAGGACGTCAAGCGGGTCGCCGTCCCGGTGCTCGCGCACCGCCTCACCCTGACCCCGACGGCCTGGGCCTCGAACGCTCAGCCGCAGGCCGTCGTCCGCGCCATCCTCGATCGCGTCCCCGGCCCTGCTGCGGTCGCCACCGCGACGCGATGACCTCGCTCGCCACGACGACGCGCCTGACGAGCTGGCAGCAGACCACGAGCCTCGCCGCAGGCGTCGTGCTCGGTCTCGCCCTGCTCGTCACCGGTCTCCTCGCGGGTCGCGCGGACATCGCGGTCCTGGGCGCGCCGGCCCTGCTCAGCGCGGTGTGGGGCTGGGGCGCCAGGCCCCGGGGCGAGGCCGTCGTCGCCACGTTCGAGCCGGCCGACACGACCGACCTGCGTCCCGGCGAGCTCCGGTCACGGCTCCGCCTCGACGTGCCCGACGCCGCCACACCGGTCCGTCTGCGCGTCACCAGCCCGGGGAACGACGACGCGGACGTCACGGTGCTGGTCGAGGGGACCCGCACGCTCGACCTCACGACGCACTCGGCGAGGACAGGACCGCACCGCCTGTTCCGGGTGGACCACGTCGCGTCCGGACCCGAGGGGGTCGTCGAGTCGATCCCGGACGCGGCTCAGTCGCCGGGCACGCTCGTGCTGCCGACCGCGCAGCCCCTCGGCCGTCTCCCGCTGCCGCGCCAGCTCGCCGGGCTCACCGGCCCGCACACGACCCGTCGCCTCGGCGACGGCACCGAGCTCCGCGACGTCCACCCCTTCGCCCCGGGAGACCGGTTGCGGCGCATCGACTGGCGCGCGACCGCACGCCGGTCCCCCGGTCTCGAGACGCTCTACGTCCGACGCACCCAGGCCACGGCCGAGGCGACGATCGTCCTCGTCCTGGACTCGCGGGACGAGGTGGGCCCGGACGTCACGACGTGGCGAGGGCGTGGTCCGCTGCCGATGGACCGGGCGACCTCCTTGGACATCGCCCGCCACGCCGCGGCATCGGTCGCCCAGACGGCGCTGAACGGCGGGGACCGGGTCGGGTTCGAGGACCTCGGGTGGATCCGTCGCCCTCTTCCACCGGCCGCGGGCAAGCGCCAGCTCCAGCGGATCGTGCACGCTCTGGCCCTGGCCCACCCGATCGGCGAGCCGCGTCGTCGCATGCGCCCGCCACAGATCCCGGCGGCAGCCCTGGTCTACATGTTCTCGACCTTCCTCGACGACGAGAGCGCCATGATCGCCCAGACCTGGCGGGCGACCGGGCACCCCGTGGTCGCGGTCGACATCCTGCCCACCGTGGACGTCCCGCAGGACGAGCCGAGCGTCGTCCTCGCGTGGCGCATCACGCGCCTCGAGCGCGAACAGCGTCTCGAAGCCATCCGACGAGAAGGTGTCGTGGTGGTCCCCTGGACCTCCTCGGTGAACGGCAAGGGCGGGGCCCGGGCTGCGCTCGAGCTCGCGGCCCGTCGGCAGCGCCACAGCCAGCGAGGGACGACACGGTGAGCGCCCACCCCACCGCGCCTCCCGAGAAGCCTGCGGGACCGCCTGCGACCGAGGTGAGCACCGGTCCGACCGTGTCGGGCGACGCCCTGCGTGCCGTCATGGTCGGGGCGACCTTCCTGTTCGGCGTCCTGAGCGTGCACCAGCTCGTCCCGTCGCTGCTCGGGAGCGCGGTCGTCGCGCTGGCCCTGACGGCCGTGGTCGCGGCGCGCCCGCACACCCCGGTGCCGCACGCGGTGCTGCTCGTCGGCGCCCTCGCGATGCTCGGTGCCGACACGTCGTTCGACCCGGTCGTCTTCCTGCTCCTCCCGCTCGCCCACCTCGTGCTGCGTTCCTCCTGGTGGGCTGCGCGCGTGCCGCGGAAGGGCCGTGTCGAACGCTCCGTCCTTCTGCCGGAGCTACGGCGCGCGGTCGTGATCCAGCTCGCCTGCCAGGGGCTGGCGCTCCTGGGCTTCGCGGCCTCGACCCTGGACCGGAACGGGTTCTTCGTCGTCGTCGCCGCTGTCGCGCTGATCGGCCTCGTCGTCCTCGCCGTCCCGCGGACCTGGTGGCGCTGAGACGACCTCGCGACAGGGCGCGCGACCCCCTGCTCCCCGTCGGAGCAGGGGGCCGGCGGCGGGGGGGGGGGCGCTGTCCGGAGGGCCCGCGCGTGCGCCCCTGCTTGTCCGGGCTGTTTGGTGAGTCGATCGCTCGGGTGAGGTGCGTGGTCGGTACGCTTGGCACACTATTTTATCCTGGGGAGGTGGACGGCAGATCGACGCGCACCATCCGACCGGCTGACCTACCGTGACCTGATGGTCGACAACCCCACCCGCCCCGTCCTGCAGCTCCGTCTGGTCGTCGAGGCCGAGGACTACGAGCAGGCGCTCGCCTTCTACCGCGACTCCCTGGGTCTCCCCCAGCTCGAGGCATACACCGGCGAGGGCGACGCCCGCGTCGCGATCCTCGACGCCGGGCGCGCCACCCTGGAGATCGCCAACCCCGCGCAGAAGCGCATGATCGACGACGTCGAGGTGGGCAGGCAGGTCGCGCCACGCCTGCGCGTCGCGTTCGAGGTGGTCGACACCGCGGCGGTCACGACCGACCTCGTCGACGCCGGGGCCTCGCTCGTGGCACCACCGGTCCGCACCCCCTGGGACTCCCTCAACGCGCGCCTGGACGCCCCCGCCGGCCTGCAGATCACGCTGTTCCAGGAGCTCGGCCCGCAGTCGCCCCCCTCCCCCGCGGCCGATCTGCGCGAGGGGTGACCTCCGCCGTCGGGCCCGTCGTGGCCCGGCCGCGCGGGGCTAGGCCCGCGCCGGCTGCTCGGGCTGCGCAGCCGGCTCACCCTCGGCCGGTGCGTGCCAGGCCCGACGGACCTGCTCGAAGCGCGTCGGCAGCGGGGGGCGCACCCCGCCGTACCGCGCGTTGGTGCGCTGCACGAAGCGCCGCCAGGACAGCACCAGCCCCTGCTTCGTGATGGGCAGCCCGCTGGCCACCGTGATGCCGTTGTCGTGCGTGTGGTGGACCGTCAGGAGCAGTGCCCGCGGCACGGACCCCTCCAGCTCGGAGCACAGCTCGTCCCGGACGTCCATCCAGCGACGCAGGACCATGACCACGCCCGGTTCGAGGCGGTGCTCGCGCACGGTGCGGTGCTTGCCGTGCTGCACCACGACGCTCCCCTCCCCCGCCTGGGGGCCCGTGGGCCCCAGGTCGAGCGAGTCGACCGTGCAGCGCAGCAGGTCGGAGTACCTGGCCCCCGTCGCACGGGTCAGACCGACGATGACCGCCAGGCGCACCATCTCCGGCTTGGTCGACGCGTACATGGCACCGACCGACAGCTCACGCCAGACCCACTCGGCCTCGTCGCGCGTCACCGGCGGGCGCGGGTAGCGCGGGGCGAGCGCCGGAGCGGGACCGTCTGGGCCGTCCCCGCCCGTCGAGGCTGGTGGGGGTGAGTCGGCAGCGTTGGTGACCATGGAAGCCATCCTAGCCGCTTGGCACACTTTTTTGACCAGAGGGTGCGGCGTGGCGGGGTCCGTCCGGGCTCGTCAGGCCTCGCGGAGCCGCCTCGTGAGGTCGTCGATCTCTCCCAGCACCTCGGTCGCCGCCCACACCCCGTGCCGCTGGGACGTCGAGAGCTGAGACAGGACCCCTGCTTCCGTGAGCCGATGGAGCGCCTCGTAGGCCGCCGCCGCCGAGGTCCCGGCGACCTGCCGGGCGAGATCCCCGTCGAGCACCGGATGGTCCAGCAACCCGTCGAGGAGCGCGGCCGCGGCCGACCCCGCCCGGGGACGCACCTCCCCCCGCCATGCCGCCGGCAGCTCGGACAGGTTGTCGGCCGAGATGCGCGCCTCGCGCGCGGCGGCCGACGCGCTCGTCGCCAGGTATCGCACGAACTGCGCCACGCGCCCGTCCCGGTAAGCGTTGACGCGGGCGAAGTACTCCCCCGTGTCCGCGAGCATGGCCGACGCGACCGGGACGACCAGGGTCGGGGCCAGCCCGCGCCGCCGCCACACGGCCCCGATCAGGGCACGTCCGATCCGCCCGTTGCCGTCGGTGAACGGGTGGATCGACTCGAACTGGGCGTGCGCGATCGCGGCCTGCGCCACCGCCGGAAGGTCGTCACGTCGCAGGAAGGCGATCAGGTCCTCCATGTACCCGGGCACGAGCTCGGGCGGCGGCGGCACGTGCACCGCGCCGCGCGGCGACCAGTCGGACCCGCCGATCCAGTTCTGCACCGTGCGGAGCGTTCCCGCGGTGGGCCCGTCGAGCGGGTCGTCCTTGAGGAGCGTCCGGTGGGCGGCGAGGAGGTCGTCGAGCTCGATCGTCCCCGCCCGGCCCGCCGCGTCGACGAGCCGAGACACCGCCCGCGCGGCCGCGACGGTGACCTGCGCGTCCTTCCCGGACTTCATGCCGATCGTCGCCCGGGCCAGGTCGGCCAGGCTCGCGTCGTGTCGCTCGATCCGCGACGAGGCGACGGCCTCCGTGCGCAGCAGGAACGTCGCGAACGACGAGAGGACGGGTCCGTGGACCGCGTCGAGGCGGGTGATGTCCACCGCGGCCCGCTCGATGTCCGCGGCCTCCTCGGCCGAGGGGACGTAGGCGAGGCCCGCGATCCGGGGCGGCAACGACACGGTGATCTCGCGCAGCATGCGGTCCTCGCGCGGACCGCGCGAGGTCGACGACCAGGGTCTGACCTCGGCGCCGTGCGGCGGCCAGGCGGCGACCTCCGGAGCAGTCGTCCCGACACGTCCACCCGTCATGGCAATCCTTCCTTGTGCCTCATCAAGTCAAGGTTATGCCCTCTAACCTTGACTTGGGCACTCTCAAGTCAAGGTTGGCTAGGCTGGGCGTCGATGGCTCCCTTCCCGCACTCCCCCGAGAACGCGCCGCTCCCGTCGACGATCGCCGCCCCGGTCGAGCACGAGCTCGTGATCAAGAAGTCCCGCTTCCTCACGCTCCTGCACCCGGTCACGTCGGTCGCCGAGGCGGAGTCCGTGATCGCGCGCGTGCGCAAGGACCACTGGGACGCCCGGCACCACTGCACCGCGCTCGTCGTGGGGACGCACGCCGACCAGCAGCGCTCGAGCGACGACGGCGAGCCCTCGGGCACGGCGGGCATCCCCATGCTGGAAGTTCTGCGGCACCGGCACGTGACCGACCTCGTCGCAGTCGTCACGCGCTACTTCGGTGGGGTGCTGCTGGGCGCGGGCGGGCTCGTGCGCGCCTACTCGAACGCCGTGAGCGAGACCCTCGACCTCGCACCCGTGCTGCGGCGCGAGGTCATGGTCGAGGTCGCGGTCGACGTCCCGCACGCCGAGGCCGGCCGTATCGGCAACGTCCTCCACGAGTGGTGCCAGACCCGTGGCGCCGTCCTCGAGGGCACCGACTACGCGGGGTCGGCCACCTTCCGCCTCCTGGTCCCGCCCGCCGACCTCGCCGCGCTCGACGCGGACGTCGCGTCGGCGTCGAGCGGAGCGCTCTCCCCCGCCGTGGGAGATCGACGCATCGTCGACGTCCCCGCCTGAGCGACCCTGAGCGCACGCAGGGGCCCCTCCCGGGCCGGGGGGGGGGGGGGGGGGGGGGGGGGGGGGGGG
>NZ_JACSQE010000006.1:82889-125719 GCF_014836745.1 Oerskovia gallyi | reverse complement strand
CCCCCCCCCCCCCCCCCCCCCCCCGCCACGCGCCTCCCACGAGCCGTCAGCGGTCCCGTGGGCCCCGCCAGGGCCCTGCCGCGCCCCGCCCACGGGTGGGACGTGCCGGATCACCGCGTCAACGGGTCCCGATCCCCTCGGGTCCGACGTGCGCCCCGTCCGGGACGGTCGACGGCTCGCCCGCGTCCGCCAGGACCGCGTCCCCCTCGGCCACGACTCCGCGGCCGAACGTCCAGTCGCCCCGCACGGTGAGGCTGCGCGCCCCGCGCAACGACGGCGCGCCCTGCGCGAACCGGGCGTCGAAGTCACCGACGAGCTTGTAGTGCGCGCCGTCGAGGTCGATGAGCGGCGCCTCGACCTGCGCCGCGAGCGTGAAGTCGTCACCGAGCTCGTACACGTCCGAGCGCAGCAGCAGCAGGTCGCTCGTCGCCTTGACGGGCAGGAAGCGGCTGCGGTCGACCTCGATGACGGTCGATCCCTCGAAGACCTCGATCGCGGCGCCCATCGCCGACTCGATCTGGATCACGGGCGTCGAGGACGGGTCGGTGGGGTCGACCGTCTTGGGGTTGCGGATCAGGGGAAGCTCGAGGACTCCCCCGGTGCGGTCGAGCTCGGCGGACAGCGCACGCAGGTCGAGCCACAGGTTGTTCGTGTTGAAGTACCGGTGACGCTCGATGTCCCCGGCCGCAGCCAGGTCCTCCTCGGGCGTCTGTGCGGTCTCGCGCAGCACCAGGCGTCCGTCGGAGCGCCGCACGACGAGGTGGCCGCCCTTGCGGTCCGCGGGCGTGCGGCGCGCGACCTCGGCCGCGAACGGTGCGCCCGACGCCGCGAACCACCCGGCCATGGCCGCGTCCGGAGCCGCACCGAGGTTGTCCGAGTTGGAGACGCTCGCGTACAGGTACCCCGCGTCCAGGAGCCGCTGGAGCGCCCCCGACGTCACGAGTGCCGTGTACAGGTCCCCGTGACCGGGCGGGCACCACTCCAGGTCGGGGTCGTCCGGCCACTCGACGGGCTCGAGGTCGTCCGCACGCAGCTTGGGCTCGCGGTTCTGCAGGAAGTCGAGCGGCAGACCGTCGACCGCGAGGTCCGGGTAGGCCGCGAGCGCCGCGAGGGTGTCGTCTCGCGTGCGGAAGCTGTTCATGAAGAGCAGCGGGAGGCGTGCGCCGGTGGCGGCGCGGGCGGCGCGGACCTGTCCGGCGATGATGTCGAGGAAGGTCAGGGGGCCGTGGCTGGTGTCGCGGACGGAGAGGAGCGACTTGGCGCGGTCCATGCCCATGGAGGTGCCGAGGCCGCCGTTGAGCTTGACGAGCGCGGTGCGGGAGAGGGCGGTGGCGGCGGCGTCGGGGCTGATGTCGAGGTCGTGGCGGTGGGTGACGTCGGTGAGGGGGTCGACGTCCGTCTCGGGGACGGTGCCGGTGGCGCCGCCGTCGAGGAGCTCGTAGAAGCGGCTGAAGACGTCGATCGCGGTGGGGTGGACGCCGGCGTCGGCCATCTTGTGCTGGGAGTGGGTGAGGCCCTGGCTGCTCATGGTGTCGATGCTAGGTCTGGGTGCCTGCTCGTGCTGGGCGGGCTCGTGGGGCGTCGGTCACGTCCGTGGTCACTCGAAGCGGGTGGGGTCTCCTGCGCCGACGCGGACGACCTCGGCGGTGCCGGAGGAGAAGTCGACGACGGTGGTGGGTTCGGTGCCGCAGTCCCCGGAGTCGACGACGGCGTCGACCTGGTGGTCGAGGGCTTCCTTGATCTCCCAGCCCTGGGTCATGGGTTCGTCCTCCCCGGGCAGGAGGAGCGTGCTCGACAGCAGGGGTTCGCCGAGGGCGCGCAGGATGGCCTGGGTCACGGCGTGGTCGGGGATGCGGACACCGACGGTCTTCTTCTTGGGGTGGGCGAGGCGTCGGGGCACCTCGGCGGTCGCGGGCAGGATGAAGGTGTAGCTGCCGGGCGTGGAGGCCTTGATGGCGCGGAAGGCCGCGTTGTCGATCTTGACGAGCTGTCCGAGCTGCGCGAAGTCGGCGCACACGAGCGTGAAGTGGTGCTTGTCGCCGAGGTGGCGGATGTCGCGGATGCGTTGGGTGGCGCTGTGGGAGTCGATGCGGGCGCCGAGCGCGTAGCAGGAGTCCGTGGGGTAGGCGATGAGGGCGTCGTCGCGCAGGAGCGTGACGATCTGGTCGATCGCGCGGGGCTGGGGGTCGACGGGGTGGACGTCGAAGTACTTGGCCATGGCGTGAGCCTAGGCCCGCCGCGGTGGGGCTGCCGCCGGGAGCCGGCTCGCGCCCGACGGCGAGCACGGCGGCGTCGGTGGGGGGAGAATCGGTGCGATGCGACTCGCGACCTTCAACATCCTGCACGGCCGGTCGACCAGCGACGACCTGGTGGACGTCGACCGCTTCGCCCGGGCGGTGGCCGATCTCGACGCGGACGTCCTGGCGCTGCAGGAGGTGGACCGCAACCAGCACCGTTCGGGACGGGCGGACCTGGCGCAGGTGGCGGCCGAGGCGATGGGCGCGGTCGAGCACCGGTTCGCCCCGACGCTCGACCGGCGTTCGGCCGACGGTCGGGCGCAGTACGGCGTGGCCCTGCTGTCGAGGTTCCCCGTGCTCGAGTGGCGGGTCCTGCCGTTGCCTCGCCGCCCGTGGTGGCGTCCCCTGCCCCGGGCGACCGACCAGCGGGCGCGTCGGTGGCGGCTCGACGAGCCGCGGGCGGCCGTGGTCGCGGTGGTGGCGACGCCGCAGGGTCCGTTGACGGTGGCGGCGACGCACCTGAGCTTCCTCGACGGGTGGGGCGAGCACCAGCTCGAGCGGCTGGTGAGGGGCTTGGCGGGGGCGCCGCGGCCGCTCGTCCTGCTGGGGGACCTGAACCTTCGGTCGGAGATCCCCGCGACGGTCACGGGGTGGAGCCCGTTGGCGGTCGCGCGGTCCTACCCGGTCTCGCACCCGACGCTGCAGATCGATCATGTCCTGGCCGACGGCGGGGTGCGCCCGCTCGCGCCGGGTCGGGCGGTCGACACCGGGTTGTCGGACCATCGGGCGGTCGTCGTCGACGTGGAGCTCGACGGCGCAGGAGGCTCCTGAGGCCCTTCCCCCACCGGGTCGAACGGGTGTTCGAGTCCGCGAGCCGACAGGCCCACCTCGGCTCGAACACCAGTTCGACACCGACCGACCGGGCGCCCGCATCTCGTCGAACATGTGTTCGACCGGGCATCCGCCGCAGGGCCAAGGGCACCTCTCCCCTGCACCGACCCTGCGTCAGGACGCGCCGCCGTGCGTGACCCGGACCACGGGAAGGCGCAGCGCCCCGGGGGCAGACGCCGGTACGAGGGGCCCGCGCGGCGCGACCGGGGCGACCCGCCGGTAGTCGCTCCCGAGAGGCGGCCGGGGGTCGGCCTCGCCCCGGTTGGGCCACAGCGCGACCGCCCGCTCGGCCTGCGCCGTGATCGTCAGCGACGGGTTGACGCCCAGGTTCGCGCTCACCGCCGCCCCGTCCAGGACGTGCAGCCCCTCGTGGCCGAACACCCGCTGGTACGCGTCGACGACCCCCGTCGCCGCAGAGGCGCCGATCGCGCACCCGCCCAGGAAGTGCGCCGTGAGCGGCATGCCGAACGGTTCCCCGATGCTCCCGCCCGGCGCGCCGCCCATGACCCGGGCCAGCCGCCGGGCCCCCTCGTGCGCCGCCGGGATCCAGCCGGGGTTCGGGGCACCGTGGCCCTGACGTGAGGTCATGCGACGTCGCCCCGTCCACGTGCGTCTCGTGTAGGTCGTGAGCGAGTTGTCGTGGCTCTGCATCACCAGGGCGATCACGGTGCGCTCGGACCAGCCCCGGAGGTCGAGCATGGCCGGGAGGCGACGGCGCTGCGCCCACAGCTCGCGCAACCACGCGCCGGGCGTGGGCGACGGGCCCTGGCGATCGCCGTCGTCGGGCTGCTCGCTGCCGGGTCCGCGCAGGCCGCGAGCGCCGCGGGGCGTGACGAGGACGGTCTGCAGGAGGGCCATGGCGTTCGAGCCGCGGCCGTAGCGCACGGGTTCGACGTGCGTGTGGGCGTCGGGGTGGAAGGACGAGGTGATCGCGACGCCGCGCGTGTAGTCGGGCACGGGGAGGTCCGAGCGGTGAGGCCGGTCTGCGGTCGCACCCAGGAGCGCCTCGGAGTTGGTGCGCGTGAGCATCCCGAGCCGTGGCGAGAGGCCGGGGAGCGTGCCGGCGTCGCGCTGGGCGTGCAGGAGGCGCTGCGTGCCGTGCGCCCCCGCGGCGAGGACGACGTGCTCGGCGGTCCAGCGGGTGCGCCGGACGGACGCCCGGTCGGTACGGCGGGAGGTGACCTCGTAGCCGCCCCCAGGCAGCGGGGCGATGCGCGTGACCGTCTCCAGGGCGTGGATCCTCGCCCCGCCGCGCTCGGCGAGGTGCAGGTAGTTCTTGACGAGGGTGTTCTTCGCGCCGTGGCGGCACCCGGTCATGCACTGCCCGCACTCGAGGCAGCCGCGACGTTCGGGGCCCGCGCCGCCGAAGAACGGGTCGGGCACCCGGGCCCCGGGGGTGCCGAACAGCACCCCCACGGGAGCGGGGGTGAAGGAGCCCCCGACCCCCATCTCGCGGGCGACCAGGGCCATGGCGTCGTCGGCCGGCGTGCGGCCCGCGTACGTGACCACGCCCAGCATGCGCCGCGCCTGGTCGTAGTACGGGGCGAGCTCGGCCTTCCAGTCCGTCAGGTGGCCCCAGGCGGGGTCCGTGTAGAAGGCGTCGAGGGGCTCGTACAGCGTGTTGGCGTACACGAGCGAGCCGCCCCCCACCCCGGCGCCCGCGAGGACCAGGACGTCGCGCAGCCGGTGCACGCGCTGGATCCCGAGGCAGCCCAGGCGCGGGGCCCACAGGAAGTCGCGCAGGTGCCAGGAGGTCTTCGCGAAGTCCTCGTCGGCGAAGCGCCGGCCCGCCTCCAGGACCGCGACCCGGTAGCCCTTCTCGGTCAGGCGCAGGGCAGCCACGGAACCGCCGAAGCCCGACCCCACCACGAGGACGTCGACGTCGTGCGAGACGCCCCCGGCGTCGCCGCGCGCGTCCTCGCGCCCGTCCGCCCGCTCCTCGCAGCCGTCCTTGGTCATCGTGGCCACCTCGTTCCTCGGGCGCTCCCTCGCGCCCGGCAGGTGCTCATCCTGCCACCGCGGCGCCCACCCGTCGCCGAGCGGCCGGGTCGGCGCTCGTGCTGCGAGTCCGCGAGCGCCGTCCTAGCGTGGACGGGACCCGAGAACACCTCGCCCGCCGCGGGCCGCCGACCGGCGTGCGCGCGTGCGGCGACCTGAAGGAGGATCCCGTGACCGACCAGACCCCCGCCTTCCCCGCCCAGCAGCAGGAGCCCCCGGGCCTGACGCCCCCCATGAACCCGCTGCCCGACCACGGCGAGTCGTCCTACCGGGGCTCGGGCAGGCTCGCCGGCCTGCGGGCCCTGATCACCGGGGGCGACTCGGGCATCGGGCGTGCGGTCGCGATCGCGTTCGCACGCGAGGGGGCGGACGTCGCGATCGGCTACCTGCGCGAGGAGCAGTCCGACGCCGAGGAGACCGCGCGCTGGGTGCGCGAGGCGGGCCGCACGGCCGTCCTGCTGCCCGGGGACCTGCGCGAGGAGCCGGAGTGCCGCGCGCTCGTCGCCGACGCCGTCGAGCAGCTCGGGGGGCTGGACGTCCTCGTGAACAACGCCGGCTTCCAGATGGCTCGACGGTCCTCGATCGCCGACGTCACGACCGAGGACCTCGACCGGGTGCTCAAGACCAACCTGTACGCGCTGTTCTGGGTGACGCAGGCCGCGCTCGAGCACCTGGGGGAGGGCGCGTCGATCATCAACGTCTCCTCGATCCAGGCCTACCAGCCCTCCACCTCGCTCCTGGACTACGCGGCGACCAAGGCGGCGATCAACAACTTCACGGTCAACCTCGCGGCCGAGGTCGGTGAGCGCGGCATCCGCGTCAACGCGGTGGCCCCCGGACCCATCTGGACGCCGCTGCAGCCCGCGACGCAGCCGCCCGAGAAGATCGAGCAGTTCGGGGCCGACACCCCGCTCGGGCGGGCCGGGCAGCCGGCCGAGGTCGCACCGGCCTTCGTCTTCCTGGCCTCGCCCGCCGACGCGGGCTACGTCTCGGCGACCGTGCTCGGGGTCACGGGCGGCAAGCCGGTGTTCTGACGCCGCCCTCGCGACGTTCCTCGACGCGAGGCCGGCACGGGCCCCTCACGGCGCCTGTGCCGGCCTCGCGCGCGGACCCCACGAGCCGCCCGCCTGACCGGCGCGGGCTAGGGTGGGTACCGGGCCAAGGAGCGGCTCGCCGTTCAGGGCACGGATCATGGCAGGGACCACGGAGGCGACGATGCCGACGACCATCGCACAGCTCATGTCCACGGCGTTCTGCACGGTCGAGCGCACCGCGACCGTCGCGCAGGCCGCCCGCACCATGATCGACGAGGACTCGGGTGACGCCGTCGTGCTCGACGACAGGGACGTGCTGGGCATCCTCACGGACCGCAGCATCGTGCGGGCACTGGCAGACGACGCCTCGCCGGACCACCCCGTGGGCGACCTGTGCACCGAGGACCTCGTGGTCCTGAGCCCCCAGGACCCGGCCCGGGAGGCCGTGCGGATCATGGAACGACACGCCCTGCTGCGACTGCCCGTCATGGTCGGACCGGACCTGGTGGGCATCGTCCGCCTCTCGGACCTCGTGACCGCGATCGAGCGCGGGCAGGTCACGGTCGGTGCCCGCGACACCGCGGACCTGCAGGACGCGTGAGCAGCCCCCGGGCACCCCTCGGGCGCCCACGCACGGGGGCCGCCCACGGACCGCGTAGCGTTGTCCTCGACAGGTGGAGGAACGGCGCGGTCGTGCGCCGACGACCGGCCACCCCCGAGCACGAACGGGACGCACGATGACGCAGGATCTGCAGCAGACGAAGGACGACGCCCTCGCCGTCGCCACGACCGCCGAGTTCGGCACCGGGGTGAGCCCCGCCACCGCGATCGAGTCGTCGATCGCGTCGGCCGCGCGGACGCTCGCCGAGGAGCCCAGCCTCCAGGAGACGCTCGACCGCACGGTCGAGCTCGCGGTCGCGATGGTCGACGGCTGCGACGCCGCCGGGATCTCGCTCGTGACCCGCAAGGGGCGCATCGAGACCCCCGCCGCGTCGCACGACCTCGCCCGGCGCGGGGACGAGCTCCAGTACGCCCTGAACGAGGGGCCGTGCCTCGACGCGATCCGCGAGACCGACCTGGTGCGCACCAACGACCTCGCGGCCGAGCCTCGCTGGCAGCGGTGGGCCGACCAGGTCCACGCGGAGCTCGGGGTGCGCTCGATGCTGTGCGTCCAGCTCTTCACGAGCGAGACCTCGCACGGCGCCCTGAACCTGTACTCGCGCTCCACGGGCGCGTTTCCCGCCACGGCGCTGTCGATCGTCTCGACGTTCGCCGCGGTCGCCGCGGCGGCACTGACCGCCGCGCGCACCGAGGAGCAGCTCACGAGCGCCGTGCAGACCCGCACCGTGATCGGCCAGGCCCAGGGCATCCTCATGGAGCGCTACCAGCTCTCGGCGCAGCGCGCGTTCTCGGTGCTGAGCCGCGTCTCGCAGGACTCGAACGTCAAGCTCTACGACCTCGCCCGCGAGGTCGTCGAGACACGCAGGTTCCCCGTGACGTAGCCGTCGGGCCCGGGCGGGTCCCGTCCGGGTGTCGGCGGCTCAGCCCGTGACCGCTCCCTTGCGCCGGAAGAGCTGTGCGCCGCCCGGGCGGCTCACGCTGCCGGGCTCGAGGGCGGCCAGGCACGCGTCGACCCGGTCCTTGGCGCGACCGCCCAGGCCGCCGCCGGCCGCGATCGCGTCGATCAGCTCGCGTGCCACGTCGGGCAGGCGTCGGCTGCTCTCGCTCGCGTGCACGACGAGCAGGTCGAGCGCGCCGTCCGGGTCCAGCCCGTGCGAGGCCATGATGACGCCCTTGGCCTGGTCGACGACGGCGCGGTCCTGGAGACCGACCGCGACCTGGCGCGTGACCTCACGGCGCAGCGCGTCCTCGTGCGCGGCGGACGTGTCGATCATCATGCCGATCACCTCGACCACGGCCCCCGAGGCGTCGCGGCGGCCCTGACCCGTGACCGTGACCGTCCTGGTGCGCCCGCGCGCGTCCACGATGCGGTGGCTGGCACTGAAGGGGCGCCCGGTAGTGCGCAGCAGCGCGAGGTCGCGCAGGACCGTGTCGCGGTCGTCGGGGTGCTTGTGCTGGACGAGGAGAGCCGCGCTCGGCACGACGGAGTCGGGCGTCAGCCCGTGCAGCAGGTAGACCTCTTCGGACCACCACCACTCGCTGGTGCGCAGGTCGACGCGGTACTGGCCGGTGGGATGGGCCCGCCCGAGGCTCAACGCCTCCGCGAGCGGGTCGCGGCGACGCCTGCGAGGGGACTGTTCGGTGGTCATGATGGCTCGCTCTCAGCACGTGCGTGTCGAGGGGCCGCTTCCTGACTCCTAGGTGCCTCACCTTAGACCGCCGCGCGCGTAGGTCCAAGCCCCGTCCATGGCGCGAGCGCCCGGCGGGAGCGGGGACTCACGCCTCGCGGACGTGGTGCGGCGGGCGCGGGTAGAGCATGTGCTCGGTGTGGTGCAGGACGTTCGTGACGAGCGCCTCGACGTGCTCGGTCGCGGGCGCGTAGTAGACGCTCGTGCCCTCGCGCCGCGACGTCACGAGATGCCCGGCGCGCAGCTTCGCGAGGTGCTGGGAGATCGCGGGGACGGGACGGTCGAGGGCCTCGGCGATCGCGGTCACCGGCATCTCGGTGCCCGTCAGCATCTGCAGCACCGCGAGGCGGGTGCGGTCGGCGAGCAGGCGCAGCACCTCGACCGCACGGTCGAGGTCGACCTCGGGGGGTGCGACGGGGAGCGAGTCACGCTGCGTGGTGGCCATCCCCCTCATGGTCCCACCCTCGCGGCGGCTCGCACGCGATCGGCGCCCGGTAGAGGCGCCTCACCGGCGACGGACCCCGGCCACAGCACGTGCGCGAGCCCGGTCGCGGCGCCCGCGACGAGGGCCAGCGCCGTCGCGGCGGCCGCCAGGCCGAGCGTCCCGAGCCACCCCGCGAGCGGGTACGTGACCAGCCAGCACGCGTGCGACAACGAGAACTGCGCGGCGAAGGCCAGGTGGAGGTCCCCTCGGTCCACCGAGCGCCGCACGAGGCGCCCGACGGGGGTCTCGACCGCCGACCACCCGGCGCCGATCGCGACCCAGGCGGCGCACACCCCGGCCACGGCGACCCCTGCGGGAGCCGCGAGCACCAGGGGGACGACGGCGCAGCCCACCGTGAGCAGGGCCGCTCCCCCGAGCATCACACGACGCTCGGGCCAGGCGCGCAGGACCCGCGGCAGGACGAGCGCGGCGGCCACCGACCCGCTGCCGCACACGGCCAGGAGGAGAGCGACGCCGTCGGGCCCCAGACCCAGGACCGTGCGGGCGATCACGACCGTCTGGACCAGGACGAGAGCGCCCGCGGCCGCGACCGCGAGGTTCAGCGCGAGCACGGGCCGCAGCGCGGGCGTGCGCAGGAAGATCCCCGCCCCCCGGCGCACGCGCGCGCCGAACGGCCCGTCGGGCTCGGTCGCCGCGACGTGGCCGTCCGTCGTCGCTGCCGCGGCGCCGGGGACTCGCGGCAGCACGACCGTGGCCACGAGGAGCGCCGAGGCCCCGAACCCCACCGCGGTCCCCCAGAACAGCCCGGCCGGGCTGAGTGCGAGCAGGAGGAAGGCCGCGAGCGCCGGGGACGCGACGGCCTCGAGGTCGTAGGCGAGCCGGGACAGGGACAGGGCGGCGGTGTAGTCGCGCTCGTCGGGCAGGACGTCGGGGACGACGGACTGGAACGTGGGCGTGAACGTCGCCGACGCGCTCTGGAGGACCAGGACGAGCACGAGGACCTGCCACACCTCCCCCACGAGGGGCAGCGCGAGCGCCGCGACCAGGCGCACGAGGTCCGCACCGACCAGGACCAGCCGCCGCGGCACCCGGGCCACGAGCGTGGCCGCGAGCGGGGCCAGGGCGACGTAGGCGACCATCTTGACCGTGAAGACCGTCCCGAGGACGACGCCCGCGCGGGGGCCCGCGAGGTCGTAGGCGAGCAGGCCGAGCGCGACCGTCGCGACGCCGGTGCCCGCGAGGGCGACGACCTGCGCGGCGAACAGGCGTCGGTAGACGGGGTGCGCGAGGGCCGAGAGCATGCCCCCATCATTCTGCCTGTTTGCGCAGTCACGCAACCATGCAAGCGGTGCGGGTGGAGCCGGCCGTGGGATCCTGGAGCCGTGTCCGACCTGACGTCCCGCCGCATCCCGCCCGGTCCGATCCTCGACGCGCTGCGCACGCACCGCCACCTGCCGGACTGGGCCCTGGACGTGCCGCAGCTCGCGCTCGAGCACGCCCTGCGCCTCGCCGACGGCGACCCGCACCGGCTCGTCCTCGAGGACGACGGCACCATCCGGGTCGAGAACTCCCCGTCGCCCTGACGCTCAGCGCTTCCCGTACGGGTAGACGTCGGCGAGCACGGGCTCGAAGGGCCGCGAACGCAACGTCATGCCGGCCTCCTGGGGAGTCCGGCCCGCCTTGGCGCTGTTGCACGCCTCGCACGCCGCCACGGCGTTGAGCCAGGTCGTGGTCCCGCCCTGGCACCGAGGCACCACGTGGTCCATGGTCGTCGCAGGGCGACCGCAGTAGCCGCAACGGTGCTTGTCGCGACGCAGCAGCGCGGCGCGCGAGTATGGGACGCGGCCCGTGCGCTCGTAGACCCAGCGGGAGTGGACGTAGCGCACCAGCTCGACCGAGACCGGGCGCTGGTACGGGCCGAAGGTCTCCCCCTCGACGGCCTCCCGCACGGCCGCGACCCGGCGGTGCAGCATACGGATCGCGTGCCCGAGCGAGACACGGCCCAGGACCTGCCCGCCGCCCAGGTTGTAGATGAGGACCTCGCTCATCGACCGACTCCCTGTCTGCGACCCGCGGTACCGAGATCCTCGGCGCCGCGGGCCACCCACGTCGTCTGCGGAGAGGGCGGGAATCGAACCCGCCCCACGGGGCGCTGGTGCGCCCCGTCGCCGTCCTTGGCACATGCCTCTCCAGGGGTGCCGCCCGACTGCAGTCCGGGCGACTTGGAACCTCCACGCACACCACGGGTCCCCGTCGTGGCCAGGTTCATGTGCCTGGCTCGCCGCGCTACCACTGTGGCGCGGTCTCGTGTGCGTCAGCTCGTGCGGGCCGCCGGAGCGGCACCTCATGAGAACGGGTCAGGAGCGAGCGCCGCGCGGGCTGCCCCGACCGGCGACCGGCCTCCTGACCGGACGTGCACCACAGTAGCGGCCTGCCCCCGGGCAAGGGCAAGGGTTTTTCGGGGAGATCGCGCGCCGGTCGCGCGGACGAGCACGGTCGACCGACCCTCGGGCGTCGCGCTCCCCCCGCGGTGGCCTTCACACCCGGCAGTCCGCGCACGTGCCGGACAGCGCGACGTGCGCCGGGGCGAGCGTGAAGCCTGCCTCGGTCGAGAGCCAGGTGGTCACGGGGTCGAGCAGGTCGCCCGGCAGGTCGATGATCCGCCCGCACGAGTCGCAGATCGCGTGCAGGTGCTCGCGCACGGGTCCGCCCGGGGCCAGGTGGTAGGCCGTCGCACCACCACCGATGTGCACGTGCGTCACCACGCCCAGCGTCGTGAGCCGGTCGACCGTGCGGTAGACCGTGGCCCGGTGGATGCCCGGGTGCCGGTCGTGGACCCGGGTGCACAGCTCGTCGGCGCTCGGGTGCCCCTCCTCGGTCGCGAGGACCTCCAGGACGGCGCGGCGCGCCTCGGTCACACGGTGCCCGCCGGCCCGCAGGAGGTCGAGCGCCGCCTGGACCCGCTCGTCGGTCTGCGGCACCGCGCCCGCCGCCTCGCTCACAGCGCCGTGATCCCGTCACCGATCATCTTGGCCCCGAGCACCAGGAGCAGCACGGCCATGATGACGGCGTTGTTCTGGATCATCCAGGCCTTGAGCCCGTCGAGCAGCGTCGCTGCCCGGGATCCCATGGCCAGGTAGATCGCGACGGGGGCCGCGACCCCCAGGCTCGCCACGACGACGAACACCGCGAGGGCCCCGAGCTGCTCGGACGTCTCGGGCGTCGCGGCGGCGATCGCCGCGGCGCCGGACACGACGAGCAGCAGGTTCTTGGGGTTGACCGCCCCGAGCAGGACCGCGAGGCCGAACGCCTTGACGGGCGTGAAGGCGTCGATCGCGCTCATCCACCTCGGCGGCTGGGGGCTCGCGCCCTCGCGCGGGCGTCCGCGCCACTGCGAGACCGCGAGGAGCAGCAGCAGGACGCCCAGGACGATCTTGACGACGCTCGCCCACGCCGGGGGCCCGGACGCGTCGGGCGTGGCAGCGCCGGCCACGAGCAGCACGATCGACCCGAGGGCCGCGATCCCCACGATCCACCCCAGCAGGAACGAGAAGCCGTTGGCCTTCGCCTTCCTGCTGACGAGCATCAGCACGACCGCCACGATGGGCATGGGGCTGATGAGGACTCCCACCGCGATGGGCAGGGACTGACCGACGGCTGGGCCCACGGCATTTCCTCTCGTCGTGCGCCGCCGGTCGGCGCCGCGTCCCGGGTCTCGCGGCTGCCCGCGGGTCCGGTCATCCCGACCGTAGTGCTGCGCCCGGCCGACCGCGCGCGAAGGGCCACGGTCGACGGGCTGCGGGAGGCCGCGAGGTGCGCCGGCGGCGTCGGGCAGGCGGGAGTCAGGCGGGCGACGCGCCCGCGGCGGGCTCTCCCGCGCCCCCGGCCGAGCCCGAGCCTGCGGCCGCGGCGGGCAGGAGGTCGCGCAGCGCGGTGTCGACGTCGGGGTAGGTGGGTGGCATCTCGTCCGGCCCGACGGCGCCGCGCAGGACGTCCCGCACCTGACCCACGTCGCGGGCCAGGGCCAGGCGCGCACCGACCCGGTCGAGGTCGCGGTGCAGGGTCACGAGCATCTCGGCGGCCTCGACGTCCACGAACGGCACGGTCTCGGCGTCGAGGACCACGACGCGCGGCGACGCGTCGGCGACCAGGCGCCGGACCGCCGCGCGCACGGTGTCCGCGTTGGCGAAGAACAGGCCCGACTCGACGCGCACCACGAGCGCCCCCTCGACGCCCCGGCCCCCGTCCTTGCCCGTGGCGATGCGCCGCGCGCGGTCGACCCACACGCCGTGCGAGCTGCGCACGAGCACGGCCACGTGGGGCCGCGAGGCCCGGTCCAGGAGCAGGAAGAGGGACAAGACGATCCCGAGCACGAGGCCAGGCAGGGTGTCGAACACCAGGACGCCGAGCATGGCCGCGAGCGCCGCCCAGAAGTCGTGCCGGGCCGCTCCCCCGTACAGGGCCTTGGAGCGCGGCGTCGCGAGGCGGTACAGGCGGCGCAGGGCCTTGACGTCGACGAGCTCGATCACGGCGGCGATGACGACGGCCGCGAGCGTGGCCTCGGGCAGGGACTCGAACACGGGCGTGAGGAACAGCAGCGTCAGGAGAGTCAGCACTGCGGCGACGAGGCCCGAGACCTGGCTCTTGGCGCCCGCGCCGCCGTTGACCGCGGTCTTGGACAGGCTGCCGTTGACGACCATCCCGGACGCGAGGCCCGAGCCGAGGTTCGCGGCGCCCATGCCGACGAGCTCGCGGTTGGCGTCGATGTCGTAGCCCTCGCGCGAGGCGTACGTCTTGGCGGCACCCAAGGCCTCGGCGAAGCCCACGAGCATGACGCCCGCGGCCGGGCCGACCAGGTCGGTCCAGGTGTTCCGGTCGACGCCCGTCGGGAGGCCGAGCGCAGGGAGCCCGGCCTGGATGGGGCCGACGATGTCGACGCCGTCGTCGTCGAGCCCGAGCAGCAGGACCAGGGCGATCCCGATCCCGACCACGACGAGCGAGCCGGGCACCTTGGGCAGCCAGCGCTTGATCGCGAGGACCGCCGCGAGGGACCCCAGGCCCAGGACCACGGTCAGGGGGTGCGCCGTGCCGAGCTCGGTGAGGATCGTCCAGAGCTTCTCGAAGAAGTTCCCCTCGCCCTTGTCGACGCCCAGCAGGGCGGGCACCTGCCCGATCACGATCGTGAGCGCGAGGCCCACGATGAACCCCTTGAGCACGGGCTCGGAGATGAACGAGGCCAGGAACCCGAGGCGCGCGATGCCCGCCACCAGGCACAGGACCCCGGTCACGAGCGCGACGGCCGTGGTCAGCGCGACGAACGCGGCGTCGTCGCCGGGCCGGAAGGCGGCGACCACGCTCGCGGACAGGGCCGCCGTCGCGGACATGGGCCCCACGACCAGGTGGCGCGAGCTGCCGAACGCCGCGTACAGGATCAGCGAGGGCACCGCGGCGTACAGGCCCACGACGGGTGAGACGCCCGCGATGGTCGCGTACGCGAGCGACTCGGGCACGAGGACGGCCCACACGGTCAGGCCCGCGACCACGTCGCCCCGCAGCCAGGCCCCGCGGTATCCCTGCAGGGACGCGAACACGAACCACGGTCGCTGCGCGCGTGTGGGTGGCCTGGTGCTCGTCGGCATGCGCCCGCCTCTCGACCGTGGGCGCCGTGCGCGCCTCACGGGCGAACGTATCCGCGCGGGCCGCGGTCGGCATCAGGAAGCCCGCCCCGCCCGACGTCGCCGCTCCCCACCTCACACCCCAGCACGCCACCTCACGTCGCGCCCGGCACGTGCGTCTACGAAGGTGAGCACGTCCGCCCGGTCTCCCCACCCCAGGAGCGCCCCTGTGAGCACGACGCCACGGCTCTACCGACTGCTCGGACCCGACCGCGTCCCGACCCTCAGCACCGTCCCCGGGACTCTCGGCGGCCACCGACGCTCCCGGATCTACGGCCGGCTCGACTGCCCCGGCGCCGCCCGCGCGATCGCGCGCGGGGGCTACGTGGCCCATCGCGTGTTCTTCGCCGACGAGGAGACCGCGATCGCCGCCGGGTACCGGCCGTGCGCGGTGTGCCTGCGCGAGAGGTACCGCGAGTGGAAGCTCTCCCAGGCAGCCCTGGACCCGCAGGGCTGAGCGGGGTACCGAGGCGCTCGAGGCGCCGCCCGCGCGCACGAGCGACCCGGTCACGGCACAGTGGACCCGACCCGTCCTTGCCCGACCACCCGGGAGGCACCGTGCGCGCACGCCGGATGACCACGCTCCTCGTCGCGCTCACGACCCTCGTGCTGACGGTGCCGGTGGGCCTGAGCACGGGCGCACCGGCCCGGGCCTCGGGGGCCGGGGACGTGGTGGGTCTCGTGAACGGCGCGCGCTCGTCCGCGGGGCTCGCGCCCCTGGCGCACGACCCCGGGCTCGCCGGCGTCGCCCAGGCGTGGGCCGAGCGGATGGCCGCGAACGGCTCGATGAGCCACAACCCGTCGACGGGCGCGCAGATCCCTGGCGGCTGGTCCTCGTGGGGCGAGAACGTGGCGTGGTCCACCGACCCGTCGCCGTCGGGCCTGCACGCGAGCCTCATGGGCTCCCCGGGGCACCGGGCCAACATCCTGTCCTCGACGTTCACGTCGGTGGGGGTCGGGTACGCGACCGACGCCGCGGGGGGCGCCTACGTCGCCGAGGTGTTCGCCGCCTACCCCGGCGCGGCCCCTTCTGCTCCCGCGCAGCCGCCGGCGCAGGCGGCTCCCGACCGGTCACCGGTCGCCGCGGGCACGACGGGCGGAACGGACAAAACAGGCAGGTCTGCGGCCAGCCGGCCTCGCTCCCCCCTCGGCCTGGTGCTCGGCGCCTCGGGCCCCGAGGTCCAGGCCCTCCAGGAACGACTGCGACTCCACGGCCAGGACCTCGCCGCCGACGGTGCGTACGGCCCCGCGACGTCCGCCGCGGTCGTCGCGTTCCAGGGCGCGCGGGGTCTCGCCCCGGACGGCGTCGTGGGCCCCGCGACCACGGCAGCGCTCGCCCTCGACCCGCCGCCCACCCCGGCGCCAGCACCCGCGGCTCCCGCCGGTCCCGCAGTCCCCGACGGCACCGACGGCGCCGACGGCGCCGTGGCCGAGTCTCGCGCGACCGGCCCGCAGACGCCGGGCGACGCGTCCGGCACGCGGGCCGCGGCCGCGCGGGAGACGGGCGCGACGCCGTCGGGCAGCGGGACGCCCTCCGGGAACCCGACCCCGCCGGGCGCGACGACGACTCCCGAGGTCCCGGCCTACGGCTGGGTGATCGCCGCCCTCGCGGTCCTTGCCGCGATGTCGCTGAGCGTCGTGGGCGCGCGCCGCCGGCCCGCGCAGGTCCGAGGTGCGCGGCCCCCGCAGGACTGAGCGCGCCTCAGATGCCCAGGACCACCTTCGCCACCGAGAAGTAGATGACCAGCCCCAGGGTGTCGACGAACGTCGAGATGAAGGGCGCCGCGACGATCGCCGGGTCGATACCCACGCGGCGCGCCAGGATCGGGATGCTCGACCCGACCGTCGTCGCGAGCACGCACACCCCCACGACCGTGATCGCGAGCACCTGCGCGATCGAGACCCCCGCGACCCACGCCGCCGGACCGAAGCCGACCGCGGCGAGCACCGTCCCGAGCAGGAGGCCGGTGAGCATCTCGCGCCCCACGACGCGCAGCAGGTCGCCGCGGCGGATGTCACCCACCGCCAGCGCGCGGACCACGGTCGTCGCGGCCTGGGACCCCGCGTTCCCGCCCGTGCCGATGAGCAGCGGGATGAACAGCGCGAGCGCCACGACCGCGTCGAGCTCGGCCTCGAAGTAGCTCTGCACCCCGACCGTGAGGCTCGCCGCGACGATCAGCAGCAGGAGCCACACCACGCGCGCCCGCACCAGCCCCAGGACCGAGACGGTCAGGTACGGGCGGCGCAGCGGCTCCGAGCCACCCACGCGGGCAGAGTCCTCGTCGTCCTCGGCCTCGAGGATGCGCATCGCGTCGTCGACCGTGAGCACGCCCAGGAGGCGGCGTTCGTGGTCGACCACGGGCACCGCGACGTACCCGCCGTCGCGCACGACGTTGGCCGCGTGCTCCTGGTCGTCGGTCGCCTCGACCGTCACGGCCGGGGACATGACGTCCTCGACCAGGGCGTCCGGGTCGCTCACGAGCAGCCGGCGCAACGACACGACGCCCTCGACCACGCGCCCGGCACCGAGGACGGGCACGGTGTAGATCGTCTCGACGTCGTCGCCCGCCCGGCGCAGCGCGTCGAGGGCCCCCGCGACGCTCGTGCCACGCCGCACCGACGCCACCCTGGGGGACATGCGCCTGCCCGCGCTGTCCTCGGGATACCCGAGCAGCGCGGTCGTCAGGGCCCGCTCGTCGGGCCCCAGCCCGCCCAGGAGCCGGGCCGCGACACCCGCGGGCAGCTCGTCGAGCAGCGACGCCCGGTCGTCCGGGTCGAGGGCCGCGAAGATCTCCGCGGTCGCCTCGGACCGCAACGCCTCGACGAGCTCCGCCTGGATCGCCGGGTCGAGGTCCTCGAAGACCTCGACCGCGCGCCCCTTGGGCAGCAGGCGGAACGCGACCGCGCGCCGCTGGTCGCCCAGGCGCCCGAGCTCGTCGACGACCTCCTGCGTGTCCATGCTCGCGATGCGGTGCTGCAGGTCCTCCAGGTCGTGGGGTCGCTCGGTCCGGGGCTCGGAGTGTGCGCGCATGGCCCCACCTTCTCAGGACGGCCGACCACAGGCCCGGCGGAGACGGCACGACGTGACGAGGCCCACGGCACGGGAGCGCGTCAGCTCGCGACGCGGTACCTCGTGTAGACCACGCCGCCCGTGAAGCGGCGCTCGTCGAGCAGCTCGAGGTCGAGCCGGACGCCCGCGGGGTAGAAGGACGTGCCGCCGCCCACCAGCACTGGGTGCACGAAGACCCGCACCTCGTCGACGATCCCGGCCGCGAGCGCCTGCGCGGCCAGGGTCGGTCCGCCGATGCCGACCTCGCGCTCGGCGCGGTCGACGAGCGCGCGGGCGGAGACCGGGTCGAACGACCGCTCGACGCGCGTGCGCGCCAGGCCCGGGTCGTCGAGCGTGGTCGAGTACACGACCTTGTCCACGTCGCGCCAGATGCGCGCGTAGTCGCGCACGGCGGGCGACTCGTCGTCGAGCATGGCCGGGTCGTCCCACACGCGCATGACCTCGTAGACGCGGCGCCCCAGGAGGAAGGTCCCGACGGAGCGCTCGAGGTCGTCGACGAACGCGTGCACCTCCTCGTCGGGGGCGCTCCACCCGAACGAGCCGGAGGCGTCGGCGACGTAGCCGTCGAGGGACATGATGCCGGTGCAGGTCAGCTGTGCCACGGTGCGCTCCTCGCCGGGTTCCGTCGCGGTCCGTCCCAGCGTAGGCCGGTGGCCGCGCAGGCGCTGCGCCGTTCGGGGGCAGCGCCGCTCGGCGGCAGCGCGGACGGGATCAGGCCGTCGGGTCCTCGGGCCAGTCGTGCTTGGGGTAGCGGCGGCGCAGCTCGGCGCGCACCTGCGCGTATCCCGTTCCCCAGAACGACTCGAGGTCCGCGGTGATCGCGGCGGGGCGCCTGGCCGGGGACAGCAGGTGCAGCAGCACGGGCACGCGTCCGTCGGCGACGCGGGGCGTGGCCCGCCACCCGAAGGCGTCCTGCACCTTGACGGCGAGCACGGGCTGGTCCCCGGTGTAGTCGAGGCGGGCGCTGCGTCCCCCGGGCAGGTCGACGCGCACGGGGGCGAGCTCGTCGAGCCGGCCCGCCGCGGGCCACGGCAGCAGGCGCCGCAGGGCGCTGGTCACGTCGAGGCGCTGGAGGTCGGCTGCCGAGCGGACCCGGGCGAGGTCGGGGCCGAGCCACGTGTCGAGCCCCGCGAGCAGGGCCTCGTCCGACACGTCGGGCCACGGTTCGCCCAGGGCGCGGTGCAGGAACGCGAGCCGGTGCCTCAGCTCGCGCGCGGGCTCGCGCCAGGGCAGGACGTCGAGGCCCTCGCGCTCGAGCCCGGTGCGCAGCGCCGCGACGACCTGGTCGGCGGGCGGGTCGGCGACCTTCTGCGAGGCGAGCTCGATCGCGCCGAGCCGCGTCGTGCGCCGCGCCTGGATGCGCCCGCCCGACCACGTGACGGTGTCGTCCTCGCGCAGGGCCGCGGACGCGGCCTCGTACGCGAGGTCCTCGTCGACGGGTGCGGCCGAGCGGATCGTCGCGTCGCGCCTGCCGGCGCCGCGGTCGGCGTCCGCGACGGCGAGCCAGTCGTACCCCGCGAGCGGGGACCCGGGCGGCAGCGCGGCCCCGGTGCCCGAGACCATGAGGTACGTCGACCCGTTCGGCCGCCTGCGCGCGACCCGGTCGGGGTGCGCGAGCGCGACGACGAGCCCGACCGCGAGGTCCAGGCTCAGGTCCTCGCGGCGTCCCCGCCCCGGCGCGGGAGCGAGACCCTGGAGCCGCTCGGCCTGCGCGCGCCACGCCCCGCTCGCCGGGCCGCCCCGCCGGGCGTCCCGCAGGGCGGCGACGAGGTCCGCACCGGGTGCGCGCACGTCGTCGGACAGGAGGGCGACCACCTCGGCGGCGAGCCGCGGCCCGACGACGTCGCTCGCGTCCAGGAGGGCCCGCGCGAGCCGGGGGTCGGCCGGGACGCGCGCGATCTCGCGTCCCCGTGGGGTGACGGTGCCGTCCGGGTGGACCGCGCCGAGGGCCTCGAGGGTCCCGCGCGCGACCGTCATCGCGGCCGCGGGCGGGGCGTCGAGGAGCGCGAGGCCCGACCCGTCGGGGCTCCCCCAGCACGCGAGCTCGAGCGCGAACGCGACGAGGTCGGCCGTGAGGATCTCGGGCGTCGGGTGCGCGACGAGCTGGGCGTGCTCGCCGGGCGACCAGCAGCGGTACACGGCCCCCGGTCCCTCGCGCCCGGCGCGCCCGGCGCGCTGATCGGCCGCAGCGCGGCTCAGGCGGACCGTCACGAGACCCGCGAGGCCGCGCCGGTGATCGGTGCGCGGCTCGCGGGACAGTCCCGCATCGACGACCACGCGCACCCCGGGCACGGTGAGCGAGGACTCGGCGACGGCCGTGGAGACCACGACCCGGCGGCGTGGCCCGGGCGTCAGGGCCAGGTCCTGCTCGCGCGCGGGCAGGCGCCCGTGCAGGGGACGCACGTCGGCGTCCAGGCCGGACAGACGGCGCGCGACGCCGTCGACCTCGCCCGCGCCGGGCACGAAGACCAGCACGTCGCCGGACTGCTCGGCCAGCGCCCGGCGCGTGGTCGCCGCGACGTGGTCGAGGAACGCGCGCGGTACGCCGCGCTCGTCGAGCCGCGGCCCGGGCGACGGCGCCCACACCTCCTCGACGGGGAACAGGCTGCCGTCCGCGACCACGACCGGCGCGGGGAGCCCGTCGCCGAGGAGGCGCGCGGTGCGCTCGGCCTCGATCGTCGCGGACATCGCGACCAGGGCCAGGTCTGGCCGCAGGGTCGCCCGGACGTCGACCAGCAGGGCGAGGGTCAGGTCGGCGTCGAGGTGCCGCTCGTGGACCTCGTCGAGCACGACGACAGCCACCCCTGCGAGCTCCGGGTCGCGCTGGAGGCGGCGCAGCAGGACGCCGGTCGTGACGACCTCGACGCGCGTCTCGGGACCCGTCCGGGACTCCCCGCGCACCGAGAATCCCACCGTGCGCCCGACCGGCTCGCCGAGCAGGTGCGCGAGCCGGCGAGCGGCAGCCCGCGCGGCGATCCGGCGCGGCTGGGTCACGACGACGCGCCCCGCGGGCAGGGCGGCCGCGAGCGCCGGCGGGACGAGGGTCGTCTTGCCCGTGCCCGGCGGAGCCCGGAGCACGGCGACACCCCGGTCCCGGACGGCGTCGGTGAGCTCGGCCAGGTGGTGGCGGACCGGGAGATCGGGCGGGGAGGCGAGCAGGCGGGCGATCGGGTCCGGGTCCACGGGGTCATTCTCCCCCGCCCCGGTCCCGGTCAGGTCCCGGCGGCCGCCACGAGCGGGAGCACCAGGGGCGAGCGCAGCCCCACGGCGTGCTGGGTGAGGAGCGCGACGACCGCCGGCACGTCGCCGCGACTCGTGCAGAGGTCGACGCGCAGGCGGCGCGCGAAGCGGGTGCGCTCGGTCGACTCGCGGAAGCGCAGGGTCGGGGCGTCGGCCACGACCTCGTTGACCTCGCAGACCTGGATGGCCCATGCCCCGGCCTGCTCGAGGGCGGTCGTGAGGGCGTCGAGGTCCGCCGAGTCGAACGTCGCGGACAGCACGACGGCGTCGGTCACCGCGGGGACGGAGACCTCACCGGCGGCGGTCGCGGCCGCCGCTGCGGCAGAAGCCGTGCGCTCGCCGCGAGCCACCGTGCTGGACCCGACCGGGGCCGACGCCGTCCCCGTCGCGGACAGGCCCGAGACCTGCCCCAGCGTGTACGCGTTCGCCCCCTGCTCGACCTCGTCCATGCCGAACTCCTGCCCGGGCGGCACCTTGAGGCCGACCGTCCGGTCGACCCCGAACGCGATGACCAGCGTCACCACGAACGAGAACGCGACCACGACGACCAGGGCGAGCGCCTGGGCGCCCAGCAGGTCGAGCCCCCCGCCGAAGAAGAGACCGTCGGCGCCGGCGTCGTTGATCGCGCGCTCCCCGAAGAACCCGAGCAGCAGCGAGCCCAGGAGGCCGCCCACGAAGTGCACCGCGATCACGTCGAGCGCGTCGTCGAACCGGAACACCTTCTTGAGCCCGAGCGCGAACGTGCACACGACGCCCGCCGCGACCCCGATCACGAGCGCGGACAGCGTGCTGACGTATCCCGCGCAGGGGGTGATGGTCGCGAGCCCCGCGACGCCGCCCGTGACGGCACCGATCACGGTGCCCTTGCCCGTGCGCCAGCGCTCCATGAGCAGCCAGGCCCCCATGGCAGCGGCCCCCGCGACGTGCGTGTTGAGGACGGCCTGGGCCGCCACCCCGTTCCCCTGGAGCGAGCCGCCGCCGTTGAAGCCGAACCAGCCGAACCACAGGATGCCCGCTCCGGCCACGGCGAGCGGGATGGAGTGCGGGATCGACCCCGCCTCGGGCCACCCCTGCCGACGCCCGACGACGACGAGGACCGCGAGCGCCGCTGCCCCGGCCGCGGCGTGCACGACGATCCCGCCCGCCCAGTCCTGCGCCCCGAGCTGCGCGAGCCAGCCGTCCGGGTTGAACAGCCAGTGCGCGACGAACGGGTAGACGAGCACGGACCACAGGGCGAGCGTCACGACCCAACCGACCGTCCGCAGGCGCCCCACCGTCGCCCCCGTGAGGAGCGCGGGCGTGATGATCGCGAACATCATCTGGAAGGCGACGAACGCGAGGGTCGGGATGGCGACGTCGCCGTCGACGACGTGCAGAGCGGGGGTCGGGGCCGAGTCGAGGCCCGTGAGCCCGAACAGGCCCAGGTCCCCCATGAAGCCGTTCCCGATGTCGTCGCTGAACGCGATGCTGTAGCCCACCAGGACCCACGTCAGCGTGATGACGGCGATCGGGACGAGGTTCTGCTGCATGATCGCGAGCACGTTGCCGCGTCGGACCAGTCCCGCGTAGAAGAGCGCGAGCCCCGGCATCATGAACAGGACGAGGGCCGCGGACACGAGCACCCAGACCGTGTCGCCGCTGTCGACCACCAGCTCGGACATGAGACCTCCCGAGGACGTCCCGGGTGCGTCGGCACGCCGGGGTGCAGGGGCGCGTCGGTCAGCACGGGCGGCGACGCGCAGGACAGCCGGTGCGGATCCCCGTGGGACGAGGACCCGGGACGTGCAGGATCCCGGTCGTGTCGGGGCTGCGGGTCCTGCGAGCATCGCACGAGCACCGCGCGCGCGACACCGGAACGGACGGACGCCGCGCTAGTCTGGGCGGGACGAGCGACCGACGACGAGCGCAGGAGGTGAGGGACGTGCGGGCAGACCATGTCGTACGTGGAGCCGCCTCGCTGCGCGCGCGCTACGACCGGCTGACCTCGACGTCCTCGGCCCGGGCCGTGGCCCTGGTGCCGCTGCTGGCGGTGCTCGTGCTCGCCGTCGGGCAGTCGTTCGGCGGCTCGTCGTCGCTGGGCGGCGTGCTCTCCCTGCTCGGTGCCGCGACCCTCGCGGCCACCGCCGGGGCGCTCGGCGTCGTGCTCGCGTGCGTCGCGGTCGCGGTCCTGCTGCTGCTCGCGGTGCCCGTCGGCCCCGAGCCCGTGCCGCTGCCCGCCCCCGTGCGCCAGCACAGCCCCACGACCCCCGGACGGCCCCGGCCGCGAGCGCCGGGAGCGAGCCCGCTCCCGCGCACCGCCTGAACCTCCAGCACTCCCCCGAGCCGTCGTCGGCCCGGTGCCGTGCCGGTCCCTGCGGAACTGGCGCGGGAGCTCCGCGCTCCCCCCTCCCCTCCACCCGCAGGAGTCCACCGTGCCCGTCGTCGATGCCCTCACCCATGCCCTCTCCACGCTCGTCCACCCGATCCAGCTGGTGGTCGCCTGGATCCTCGTCCATCTCCACTCGGCACTGACCGCGCTCGGCCTCGACCCTGCCGGGGGTACCGCGTGGAGCCTCGCGATCGTCGGCCTGGTCGTGATCGTCCGGCTCGTGCTCGTCCCGCTCGTCGTCGTGCAGGTCAGGGGCATGCGGGCGATGCGCCTGGCCTCGCCCGAGATCCGCCGGATCCAGGAGAAGTACCGGGGCACGAGCGACCCGGCGAGCCGGGACGCGGCCCGCCGCGAGCAGCAGGAGCTCATGGCGCGCACCGGCGCCAACCCGCTCGCGGGCTGCCTGCCGCTGCTCGTGCAGGCGCCGGTCCTGTTCGCGCTGTACTCGGTACTCTCGGGGATCGGGCGCCAGGTGCCCGTCGGGGCGCTGACCGGCGACCTGGTCCGTGAGGCGGACGCCGCGACGCTCCTCGGCGCGCCTCTGTCGGGGACGCTGACCGGGGCCTTCACGGGCGGTGCCGCGACGGGCGGCCTGGCCGGGGTCCTGGTGCCCGCCGTGCTGATCGTCGTGATGTACGCCGCGCAGGTCCTGACCCAGCGGCTGAGCGCGCGCGCCAACCCGGTCGACACCACCCCGCTGGCGCGGCAGCAGGGCGCGTTCGCGTTCGTGCTGCCTGCGGTCTCCGCGGTCGTGGCGGTGGGCTTCCCCGTGGGAGTGGTCCTGTACTGGGCGACGTCGTCGCTGTGGGGGCTCGGGCAGCAGCTCGTGATCGGTCGCCTCGTGCCCTCGGGCGACCAGGACGTGGCGCGAGCGTCCCGTCCCGCGGTGGCCGAGGTCCCGGCCGGCGAGCCCGCCGGACCCGCTGTCGCCACGCGCGTCGGCGGGCAGCGACGGCAGCCGCGTCGCGGCACGACGAGGAAGGCACGCCGGAGCTGATGCCGAGGCCGCCCGACGTCCTCAGTCGCGCGAGACCACGACGCTCACGCTGTGCCCCCCGAACCCGAACGCGTCGACCAGCGCGTGCCGCGCCGTCGTCGGACGGGCGGTCCCGTGCACCACGTCGAGGTCGATCGCGGGGTCCGGGGTGTCGAGGTTGAGCGTGGGCGGCACCATGCCGTCGCGCAGCGCGAGCAGCGCGACGACGACACCGAGAGATCCCGAGGCGCCGAGGAGGTGACCGGTCGCACCCTTGGTCGAGGTCACGGGCGGCGGGTCGGGCAGGGCCGAGCGCAGCGCGTCGGCCTCGTTGCGGTCGCCCACGGGGGTCGAGGTCGCGTGGGCGTGGACGAGCCCCAGGTCGCCGGGCGACAGCCCGGCCGAGCGCAGCGCGAGCGTCACGGTGCGGGCCTGGTTCTGGGGGTCGCCGCCCACGATGTCGTAGGCGTCCGAGGTGAGCGCGGCCCCCGAGGCCACGCCCAGGACGCGGGCGCCGCGCGCCCGAGCGTGCTCCTCGGACTCCAGGACGACGATCGCCGCCCCCTCGCCCATGACGAAACCGTCGCGCGCGGCGTCGAACGGGCGCGAGGCCCGCTCAGGCTCGTCGTTGCGCGTCGACATGGCCCGCGCCTGGGCGAAGGCCGCGAGGGAGAACGCCTGCACCCCTGCCTCGACTCCCCCGCACACGACGACGTCCGCGGTCCCGGCGAGGATCATCTCGCGCGCCGTGGCGATGGCCTCGCTGCCGGCGGCGCACGCGCTGACCGGGGCCCGGGCGCCGGCCCGGGCGCCCAGGTCGATCGAGAGCCAGGCGGCGGGGCCGTTGGCCATGAGCATGGTCACGGCGTGCGGGGAGACCCGGCGGTGGCCGTGCGCGTCGAAGAGGCGGCTCTGAGCGAGGGTCGTGGCGATGCCTCCGTTCGCGGAGCCGACCACCACGGCCAGTCGTTCCGGGTCGACGTCCGGGTTCCCGGCGTCGGCCCACGCCTCCCGGCCCGCGACGAGCGCGAGCTGTTCGGCGCGGTCGGTGCGGCGCAGCAGCCGCACGCCGAGCGGCTCGGCGAACGCGTCGTCGACACGTGCAGCGATCCGTACGGGCAGGTCGTGCGCCCACTCATCGGAGATCGCCCGGACGCCGTGGTCCCCGCGCACGAGGGCCTCCCAGGTCCCCTGGGCCGTCGAAGACAGCGGTGTCACCGCGCCGATACCTGTCACCACTGCTCGTGTCATGGTGCCTCCCCGGTCGTGCACACGTGCCCGGTCGGGGTCCCGCGTGCGCCTGCCTGCACTGTAGGACGCGCGTCTCAACTCCGCTGCCCACAGACGTACCAGAGGTGCCGAGCGTGGGTTGCCGCTCGGGTCCGGCCGGATCTCGACGACAACCGGGTTCGCCCGACGACGACGGCAGTCTCGGCCGATCGACGCACCACCCGGCGGTAGGTGTCACGCCTCACGACCACGCCGTGCGTCCGCCCACCTCGCCCGAAGGTGAGGAGGGCGGACGTGGAGTCACGCGGTCAGGACCGGGAGCTGGAGGTAGGAGGGCCGGTGGCCGCCGGTGTGGACGACGTGCGTGCCCGCGTTGACGGTGGAGGCGTACTCGCGGTTGCCGGGCATCATGGTGCCCAGGAGCGACCGTCCGCTGACGACGAGACGCAGCTGTTCGCCGGGGTGGAACGCCAGGCCCACGGGGAGCAGGTCGATCTCGACGTCGACGACCTCGCCGGGCACGAGCTTGGCGACACGGTCAAAGGTGTGGGCGGGGACGTCGTCGGTGGAAAGCTCTTCGTCCAGGTGGCGCAGGGAGACGCGTAGGCGCCCGTCGGAGCCCTTGTAGCGCAGGATCGAGGCTCCTCGCTCGGTGACGTCGTGGACGATCGCGCCGTGGTTGAGCACGGTGAACTCCTGCAGCGGCGTGCCGTGCGCGTCGAGCTTCTGGACCAGGACGAACAGGTCCATGTCGTCGGAGCCCTGCGCCTCCACCCACAGGTGTGCCTTCGGGTACCCGACGAGGACGGTCTCGGTCTCGAAGCGCGTCACGAACGACACCACGTCCGGGTTGCCCCCCACGGCGTAGCCCGCCGTGCTCTCCGTGGCGGGCGGCCTCGTCGACAGGGTGCGAGCGACGCCGTCGAGGTAGTAGGTCGTGGACGTGACCTCCGCGGGCGGGAACTGGTCGGCAGGGACGTTCACCCGGTCGCTGCCTTCCAGGTCGAGCACGGAGTAGCGCACGCGCGGCGTCTGCTCCCACCCGTTGTCCTGGCCCTTGAGGACGTGGTCGAAGAACCGGCGCAGGTCCTCGACGTTGGCCTCGTCGTAGTAGTCGGGCCACTCCTGGCTGTTGTGGATGCGCAGCCACTTGTCCTGCGAGGCCATGCGCCGCCAGGCACGGAACGTGCCCTGGGTGTGCAGGGTGTTGGAGTAGCTAGCCACGACGTACGCAGGCACGGTGATCTTGTCGAAGTCGGGGATCTTGTCCTCCCACAGCTCGCCCATGAGCGGGAACTGGGCCGCCTCGGCGAGGATGTCCTCGCGATGGCTCCTGCCCCAGAAGCTGTTGTCCTGGAGCTGCTCGGCGAACCCGGTGTCGGGCATCCCGCCGCGCATCACGAGGTCACGGTAGACGTCGCTCACGCCTTCCCACGGGTTGATCGCAGCGAGGTGCGGGGGCTGCTCGGCTGCGGTGAACCACTGTGAGACGGCGAGGTAGGACGTGCCGCTCATCGCGACCTTGCCCGAGCACCAGTCCTGCTCGGCGAGCCACTCGACCAGGTCGTGGGCGTCGCGGCCTTCCTGGCGATCCCAGATGACACTGTCCCCCTCGGACTCGGCCACGCCCCGGATGTCGGGGTTGCAGATCGCGTAGCCGCGCGCGCACCAGTACGCGGGGTCGGGCCCCTCGAACTTCTCGAGCCCGGACACCGTGCCGTTGTCGAGCCCGACCAAGCCGAAGATGCCCATGACGCTCGCCGAGGTCCCCTGGCCCTTGCCGTAGGGGCTCCACGCCACGATGACCGGCACCTGCTCGGTCCCGACAGGCCGGAAGACGTCGACGTGGATCGTCACCCCGTCGCGCAGCGTGACGGGCACGTCCTTGTCGAGCACGACGTCGACCGGCAGAGGCTTGAAGGGCGGGGCGATCTGGAACCCCGCCTCGAGCGTCCGGGTCCCCGGCTCGTAGCCGCTCAGGATCCCGTACCGGGGACCCGGCTCCAGCGGCTGGGACGGCACATACACCTTCTGGTCGACGCTCATCGTGAGCTCCTCGTCTCTGTCGAGCCCGGGACGGGCTCTGCCAACTCCTCGACCGTACGACCGCTCGACGCAAAACTCAACACCTGTTGAGATTCGATCCGAGGGACGGTACCTTCGGAGCATGACCACACACACGAGCCCGGCGTCCCCGGCGCGGCGCGGGCGTCGACCGGGTGCAACCTCGACCAGGCAAGCCGTCCTCGACGCGGCCCGCGCCCGGTTCGCGGCCGACGGCTTCACGGCGACCACGATCCGCCGCGTCGCGGCCGACGCCGGGGTCGACGCCTCGCTCGTGATGCAGTTCTTCCGGTCCAAGGACGAGCTCTTCGCGGCCGTCATGTCCGTGCCGGCGGGCGCACTCTCGCGCTTCAGCGCGGCGTTCGAGGGGCCCGACCACGGCCTCGGGGAGCGGGTGGTTCGGGCCTTCCTCGGAATCTGGGAAGAGGACGCCCACAGCTCTGCCCCGCTGATGGCCATGCTGCGCGGTGCCATCGTCAACGATCAGGCAAGTACCCAGCTGCGCGAGTTCCTCCAGGAGCGACTCCTCGTCGACGCCGTCGCGTCCCGTGACGTCGAGGACGCGACGCTCCGCGCGGGGCTCGTGTCGTCGATGCTGGTCGGGCTCGTGGTGGGACGGGGAGTGGTCGGCGTCCCCACGCTGGCGCAAGCGGACCGTGAGACGCTGGTCGCCCTCGTCGGACCCGCCGTGCAGACGGTGCTCGCCCCGGCACCTGCGGCCCTCGGTGACGAGGAAGAGGACGAGGGCGATGACCCGTGCGACAAGGGGATGAACCGATGACGACGATCGACAGCCGCATCTACGTCGGCGGACACCGCACCGCGTCCCCACCTGACCTCCAGGGCGTCGCCGACGACCTGGAGCGCTCGGGAGGCGTCGCATGGATCGGGCTGCTGGACCCGAGCGAGGACGATCTCGAGACCGTCGCTGCGAAGTTCGGTCTGCACCCGTTGGCCGTCGAGGACGCCCACAAGGGGCACCAGCGCGCGAAGCTCGAACGGTACGGCGAGACCGTGTTCGTCGTGATCCGCCCCGCCTGGTACGACGACCGGGCCGAGCGCGTCGACATCGGCGAGGTGCACCTGTTCGTCGGGCCCCGGTTCGTCGTCACCGTCCGCCACGGCGATCGACTGGACCTGACAGCGGCTCGGGACGCGCTCGAAGCCGAACCCGAGTTCCTCGGCCGAGGGCCCGAGGCGATGCTCACGGCGTTCCTCGACGCCATCGTCGACGGCTATGCGCCCGTCGTGGCCGGCCTGGTGAACGACATCGACGAGGTCGAGGACAGCCTCTTCGGCCAGGGCAACGTGGATCCCACGTTGTCCCAGCGGATCTACAACCTGCTCTCCCAGGTCATCGCCCTCCAGCGGGCGATCGGCCCCCTCCCGGACATGGTGCACGGACTGCTGCGCGGGGCAGACCGCTACGGCACAGGCGACGAGGTGCAGAACCGGTTGCGCAACGTCCTGGACCACACGCTTCGCGTGACGGACCGCGTCGACGGTTCGCGGTCCCTGCTCGAGAACGCCCTGACCGTGCACTCCACGCTCGTCTCGCTCGAGCAGAACGACGCCATGCGCCGCATGTCCAGCGCGAGCCTCGCCCAGGGCGAGGAGAGCCGCCGCCTCGCGGAGGAGACCATCGACCAGGGCGAACAGGTCAAGAAGATCTCCTCCTGGGCCGCGATCCTGTTCACCCCGACCCTCATCGCCGGCATCTACGGCATGAACTTCGACTTCATGCCCGAGCTCCACTGGACCTGGGGCTACCCGTACGCCTTGCTCCTCATGGCCTGCTTCGGCTTCGGGCTCTGGGGCATCTTCAAGTGGCGCCGCTGGCTCTGAGAAGTCGCAGCGACCACGGACCGCGATCATCGAAGATCCACGGTGGAAACTGCGGTCACGAACACCGCCTCCGTGCGCCCGGGCACCCCGGGCGCCTCGGGGTGCGCGCCGCTACAGCGCGTGCGCCATGACGCGCTGCGGCCCCGCGTCACCCCCGAGGTACCGGCCGCGGTCGACGAACCCGCCGCGCGCGTAGGCGCGCAGCCCGGCGGCGTTCTCCTCGTTGACGGTCAGCACGACGGCCGCGAAAGGCCCTCGTCCGAGGCGCTCCGCGAGCCGGGCCGCGAGCGCCGGCAGGGCGGCCGCCACGGCGGTCCCGACGCCCTGTCCCTGGTGCGCCGCGTCGACGAGGAACCCGCGGAACAGCACGACGTCGCCGGTCGCCGGCCCGTCGAGCAGCGCGACGACCTCGGTGGGCGCGCCGCCCGGGTGCAGGACGCCGAGCCCCGCGACCTCCTCGCCGCGCGAGACGACCAGGAGGTGACGGCCGGGGTCCGCCTCGGCGAGGGCCACGATCTCGGCGGCCGACGAGACGAACCGGTCCTGGCCCGGTGCGGCCGTGACTCCGCGCAACCGGCCCAGCATCTCCTCGCGGGACGCCCGGTCCTGCGCGAGGTCGTCGAGAAGGATGCTGCTGGTCCGCCCGGTCTCCGTGTCCACCCGGCGACGGTACCCCCCAGCACGCGCAGTCCGGCACGTGACTCGTGGCACCCGTCGCCCACGGCACCTACTCTCGGGGGATGACAACGCCGTCACCGGGCAGCGAGCGCCCGCTCGAGCCCGACATCGTGACCGACCTGCGCGAGCAGATGACGTACGGCTCGTACCTGCACCTGGACACGCTCCTGGACGCGCAGGCCCCGGTCAGCGAGCCCGCCCACCACGACGAGATGCTCTTCATCGTGCAGCACCAGACGACCGAGCTGTGGCTCAAGCTGGTCCTGCACGAGCTGGTCTCGGCGCGCGCGCTCATCGCGGCCGACGACCTCCAGTCGGCGCTCAAGCGCATCGCGCGGGTCAAGCACGTCCAGCGCACGCTGACCGAGCAGTGGTCGGTCCTGGCGACCCTCACGCCGAGCGAGTACGCGCAGTTCCGCGGGTTCCTGGGCCACGCGTCCGGGTTCCAGTCGTGGCAGTACCGCGCGGTCGAGTTCCTGCTGGGCAACAAGAACGCGCGCATGCTCTCGGTGTTCGACGCCGAGCCCGCGGCGCGCGCCGAGCTCGAGCGCCTGCTGCACGAGCCGAGCGTCTACGACGAGTTCCTGCGCTACCTCGCGCGGCACGGCCACGACGTGCCGGCCCGCGTGCTCGAGCGCGACGTCACGCAGGGCTACACGCTCGACGAGGACCTGGTCGAGACCTTCCGCGCGATCTACGACGACCCCGAGGGCAACTGGCTCGCCTACGAGAGCTGCGAGGAGCTCGTCGACCTCGAGGACAACTTCCAGCTCTGGCGCTTTCGTCACATGAAGACCGTGCTGCGCATCATCGGGACCAAGCGCGGCACGGGTGGCTCGAGCGGCGTGGGCTTCCTCGAGAAGGCCCTCGACCTGACGTTCTTCCCCGAGCTGTTCGCGGTGCGCACCGAGATCGGCCGGGCGTGAACGGAGCGCCCGGACGTCCTGCGGTCACCTTCACGGTCGACGCCCGCTGGGAGCGGGGTACGGGATGGACCGGCCCGACGGCGGTCGTCGCCACCCCGGGCGGCTTCCGCTCGCGTGTGGGTACCGACCCTGCTCCGACCCGTCACCTCGCGGGCGTCCTCCTGCCCGGCTTCCGCGACGCGCACGTCCACCTGGCGCTGGTCGACGCCGGGGCCCTGTTCCGGGGCGGCCTCGCCGCGGTCGACGACCTGGGCGGCGACCCGGCGGTCGTGTCGGCCCTCGCCGCACGCTCCGCCCGGGGCGCACGATCGGCCCGGTCCGGCCCTGCCGACACCTCACCACTGCCCGAGGTCCGCTTCGCCGGGGCGTTCCTGACTGCCCGCGGCGGCTACCCGTCGGACCGGTCGTGGGCGCCCCCCGGAGCAGTCGAGGAGGTCGACGGCCCCGCACAGGCCGCCGCCGCAGTAGACCGGCAGGTCGCCGCGGGGGCGAGCTTCGTCAAGGTCGCCCTGCACGCGGACGCGGGTCCCGTGCCCGACGACGCGACCCTCCGTGCGCTCGTGGGTCGGGCGCACGAGCACGGCCGGACCGTGGTCGCGCACACCGAGGGCGCGGGCCAGGCCGAGCGGGCACTCGTGGCGGGCGTGGACCGGCTCGCGCACTGCCCGTTCAGCGAGCGGCTGCCCGACCGCCTCGTGACGGCGGCGGCGCGCACCCAGTCATGGGTCAGCACGCTCGACATCCACGGCTGGGGCTCCCCGGCGGCCCCGTACGCGGTGGCCCTCGACAACCTCACGCGGTTCGTCGCGGCGGGCGGCGCGGTCGTCTACGGGACGGACCAGGGCAACGGTCCGCTGCCCGTCGGGGTCGACGAGCGCGAGCTCGTCGCGCTCCAGTCCGCAGGTCTCGCCACGGACGGGCTGCTGCTCGCCCTGACCTCCGCACCGACCCCGGTCGCCTGCACGTTCCTGCCCGGGCCGAGACCCGCGCCGGGCGCCCCGCCCGAGGAGGTCGCCGCCTGGCTCGCGCGTGCGACGGTGCTCAGGCCACGCGACCTCCTCGGCCGGGAACCACCTGCACGTGACGGACCGACGGCCGACCCGCCCTCGGCCGACGCCTCCGGCCGTGCGGTGACCACCCACGACCTGTCCCTCGACGACCCGACCAGGGAGCACCACCCGTGACCAGCAGCCAGGCCAGTCCCCCGACCGCCCGCACCCGGACTCCCGCGCGACGCGCCGCAGCCCTCGACGCCGCCGACCCGCTCGCCCGGTTCCGGGACGAGTTCGTGCCCTCCGACGACGTGGTCGCCTACCTCGACGGCAACTCTCTGGGGCGTCCCACGCGCGCGAGCGCCGAGCGCCTGGCCCGCTTCACGACCGAGCAGTGGGCCTCGCGCCTCATCCGCGGCTGGGACGAGTCCTGGTACGACCTGCCGCTCGCGATCGGCGACCGGATCGGGCAGACCGCGCTCGGCGCGGCGCCGGGCCAGACGTTCGTGGGCGACTCGACGACCGTGATCCTCTACAAGCTCGTGCGCGCGGCGCTCGACGCCCGCCCGGGGCGCACCGAGATCGTGGTGGACACCGGGAACTTCCCCACGGACCGGTTCGTGCTCCAGGGCGTCGCGGCCGAACGGGGCGCGACGCTGCGCTGGCTCTCCCCGGACCCCGACGCGGGCGTGACCCCGGACGAGGTCGCGGGCGTCGTCGGGCCGCAGACCGCGCTCGTGGTCCTCAGCCACGTCGCCTACCGGTCCGGGTTCCTCGCCGACGCGGGCACGATCACGCGCGTCGCCCACGACACCGGGGCGCTCGTGCTGTGGGACCTGTGCCACTCCGCGGGGGCCGTGCCCGTCGCGCTCGACGCCTGGGACGTGGACCTCGCGGCGGGCTGCACCTACAAGTACCTCAACGGCGGCCCCGGGTCGCCCGCGTTCGGGTACGTGCGCGCAGAGCTCCAGACGGCGCTGACCCAGCCGATCCAGGGCTGGATGGGCAGCGACGCGCCGTTCGAGATGGGGCCCGAGTACGCACCCCACACCGGGGTACGGAGGTTCCTGAGCGGTACGCCCGCGGTCGTCGGGATGCTCGCGATGCAGGACATGCTCGACCTGCTCGACGAGGCGGGGAACGTCGCCGGGGCCGATGCCGTGCGGGACAAGTCGGTCCGGCTCACCACGTTCGCGCTCGACCTCGTGGACGAGCTCCTGGTGCCCCTGGGGGTGCGCGTGGCCTCGCCCCGCGACCCGGCCCGGCGCGGGGGCCACGTCACGATCGACCACGCCGCGTTCGAGCACGTGGTCGGGCGGCTGTGGGCGCAGGGCATCATCCCCGACTTCCGCCGCCCCGACGGTCTGCGGCTCGGGCTCTCGCCCCTGTCGACGAGCTTCGCCGAGGTGCAGGTCGGGGTCGAGGCGATCCGCGCAGCCCTCCTCGAGGAACCCTCGCCTGGGCCTGCCGACGCTCCCGCGGACGTGGCGCCGTCGGGCTGAGCCACGCACCACCCGGCGCACGCGGCGTCGCGCCCCCTCGCCGCGTCGGTGCCTGGACCTAGGCTGGGGCGGACGAGAGACGACATGCCCGGCCGCAGGCTCTCGCGCGCCTGCCGACCCGACAGATGGAGAGCCCATGAGCACGGCCACGAGGACGGACGAGTCGTCCGCACTGCCCCTTGCCGACAGCCACGACATGATCCGCGTGCAGGGCGCACGCGAGAACAACCTCAAGGACGTCAGCGTCGAGATCCCCAAGCGCCGGCTCACCGTCTTCACCGGTGTCTCGGGCTCGGGCAAGAGCTCCCTGGTGTTCGGCACGATCGCGGCCGAGTCGCAGCGCATGATCAACGAGACGTACAGCGCGTTCCTGCAGGGCTTCATGCCCTCGCTCTCCCGGCCCGAGGTCGACCACCTCGAGGGGCTCACGACGGCCATCATCGTCGACCAGGAGCGCATGGGCGCCAACCCCCGCTCGACGGTCGGGACCGTCACGGACGCGAACGCGATGCTGCGCATCCTGTTCAGCCGCCTCGGGCAGCCGCAGATCGGCTCGCCCCAGGCGTACTCGTTCAACGTGCCCTCGGTGTCCGGCAGCGGCGCGATCACGATCGAGCGGGGTGGCAAGACGCAGGCCGAGAAGGCGACGTTCCACCAGCTCGGCGGCATGTGCCCGCGCTGCGAGGGCATGGGCAACGTCAACGACTTCGACCTGACCGCGCTCTACGACGACAGCAAGTCCCTCGACGAGGGCGCGCTCATGATCCCCGGCTACTCGATGGACGGTTGGTACGGGCGCATCTACCGCGGCTCGGGGTTCTTCGACGCGACCAAGCCGATCAGCACGTTCACCAAGCGCGAGCTGCACGACCTGCTCTACAAGGAACCGACCAAGATCAAGGTCGACGGCATCAACGTCACGTTCGAGGGCCTCATCCCCAAGATCCAGAAGTCCTTCCTGTCCAAGGACGTCGACGCGATGCAGCCCCACATCCGGGCGTTCGTCGAGAAGGCCGTGACCTTCCAGACCTGCCCCGAGTGCCACGGGACCCGCCTGAGCCCCGAGGCGCGGTCGTCGAAGATCGCCGGCACGAGCATCGCCGACGCGTGCCAGATGCAGATCACCGACCTCGCGGAGTGGGTGCGCGGCCTCGACGAGCCGTCCCTGGCGCCCCTGCTCAAGGGCCTGCAGCACCTGCTCGACTCGTTCGCCGAGATCGGGCTGGGGTACCTCTCGCTCGACCGACCGTCGGGGACCCTGTCCGGCGGCGAGGCCCAGCGCACCAAGATGATCCGGCACCTCGGCTCCTCGCTCACCGACGTCACGTACGTCTTCGACGAGCCGACCATCGGCCTGCACCCGCACGACATCGAGCGCATGAACTCCCTGCTGCTCCAGCTCCGGGACAAGGGCAACACGGTCCTCGTCGTCGAGCACAAGCCCGAGGCCATCGCGATCGCGGACCACGTCGTGGACCTGGGCCCGGGCGCGGGCACCGCGGGCGGCGAGATCGTCTTCGAGGGCACGCTCGACGGCCTCCGAGCCTCCGACACCACCACGGGCCGCCACCTCGACGACCGCGCGACGCTCAAGGAGGCCGTGCGCCCCCCGAGCGGGCAGCTCGAGATCCGGGGGGCGAGCGAGCACAACCTGCGCGACGTCGACGTCGACGTGCCGCTCGGCGTGCTGTGCGTCGTGACGGGCGTCGCCGGGTCCGGCAAGAGCTCGCTCATCCACGGGTCCGTCGCGGGGCGCGAGGGCGTCGTGGTGATCGACCAGAGCGCGATCCGCGGCTCGCGGCGCAGCAACCCCGCCACGTACACGGGCCTCCTCGACCCGATCCGCAAGGCGTTCGCCAAGGCCAACGGGGTCAAGCCCGCGCTGTTCAGCGCCAACTCCGAGGGCGCCTGCCCGGTCTGCAACGGCGCGGGCGTCATCTACACCGACCTGGGCGTCATGGCCACGGTCGAGACCACGTGCGAGGAGTGCGGCGGCAAGCGGTTCCAGGCGGCCGTGCTCGAGTACACGCTCGGCGGGCGCGACATCGCCGAGGTCCTCGCGATGTCGGTGACCGACGCGGAGAGGTTCTTCGCCGAGGGCGACGGCCGCATCCCCGCGGCCCACTCGATCCTCAGCAGGCTCGTCGACGTCGGGCTCGGGTACCTGAGCCTGGGACAGCCCCTCACGACCCTGTCCGGCGGCGAGCGCCAGCGCATCAAGCTCGCGACGCAGATGGGCGCCAAGGGCGACGTCTACGTCCTCGACGAGCCGACCACGGGCCTGCACCTGGCCGACGTCGAACAGCTCCTCGGCCTCCTCGACCGGCTCGTCGAGGCAGGCCGGTCGGTCATCGTGATCGAGCACCACCAGGCCGTCATGGCGCACGGGGACTGGATCATCGACCTGGGCCCCGGCGCAGGGCACGACGGCGGACGGATCGTCTTCGAGGGCACCCCGGCCGAGCTCGTCGCGGCCCGCTCGACCCTCACGGGCGAGCACCTCGCGGCGTACGTGGGGGGCTGACCGCCCGCACGACGGGTGAGCGCACCGGGTGAGCGCCCACGGTGAGCACGAGAGTGGCGGGCAGGTCCTCGGACCTCCCGCCACTCTCAATCTATAGCGCACCGGGGGGCTTGCGGCAAGGCCCCCGGGGTGGCGCACGATGGTCGGCCCGAGCCCCGCACGACGGAACGAGCGCCTTCATGCCACCCTCCACGCCCACCCCCACCCCCGTCTCCCGGTCGACCGCGAACGCGAGCGTGTTCGCCCTCCCTGCGCGCCTGGCCCCGAAGGCCGACCCCGCCCTCGTCGCCGACGACGAGCAGCACTTCGCGGCGATCGCGGCCTGCCTCGACGACGCGGTCGCCGACGTGTCCGCGCGCCTCGACGCGGCCCGCAGATCGCCGGGCGGCAGCGGGACGCTCGCCCTGGAGCGCGACCAAGAGATCCACCGGCTGTCCGGACGGCTGCGCACCCTGCGAGCCCACGGGCTGGACCTGTGCCTGGGCCGCGTCGTGCCCGCGGACGGCTCCGAGCCCGTGCACATCGGCCGGTTGGGACTCACCGACCGCAGCGGACGCCGACTGCTGGTCGACTGGCGCTCCCCCACGGCCGAGCCCTTCTTCCGCACGACCGACGCCCACCCGATGGGGCTCGCGAGCCGTCGTCGCTACCGCTGGACGCAGGGCCGCATCAGCGACTACTGGGACGAGGTCTTCCTGACGGTCCAGGGTTCCGGACCGGGTTCCGGACCGGGCTCCGGAGCGCGGGGAGCGGGGGGCGCCGGCGGGCTCGCGTCCTCGGCCTCGCTCGACGACCAGTCGGCCTTCATCGCGAGCCTGGGAGCCGAGCGGACCCCGCGGATGCGCGACGTGCTGGGCACCATCCAGGCCGACCAGGACGCCATCATCCGTGCGGGTTCGGACGGCGCCCTCGTGGTCGACGGCGGGCCGGGCACGGGCAAGACCGTCGTGGCCCTGCACCGCGCGGCGTACCTGCTGTACGCCGACCCGCACGTCGGACGGCACCGGGGCGGGGTGCTCGTCGTCGGGCCGCACCAGCCGTACCTCGACTACGTCGAGGACGTCCTGCCGAGCCTGGGCGAAGAGGGCGTGCAGACGTGCACGCTGCGCGACCTCGTCCCCGAGGGCGCGAAGGCCACGGTCGAGGCAGAGCCGGCCGTGGCCCGCCTCAAGGCGTCCGCCCGCATGGTCGCGGCGATCGAGCCCGCGGTGCGGCTGTACGAGCGTCCTCCCCGGACGGGCACGACCGTGGAGACCCCGTGGCTCGACCTGCGGCTCGGCGCCGACGACTGGGCCGAGGCGTTCGACGCCCCTGACCCCGGCACGCCGCACAACGAGGCGCGCGACGTGGTCTGGGAGGCGTTGATCGAGATCCTGATGGACAGGCTCGGCGACGCGCAGGGCGACGACGGGCTGCCGCTCGACCTCGTGCGCCGCTCCCTGGTGACCCACCGCGACCTGGCGAAGACCCTCAACACGGCCTGGCCGCTCCTGGAGCCGTCCGACCTCGTCGGCGACCTGTGGGACGTGCCCGCCTACCTGAGGATGTGCGCGCCCTGGCTCACGCCGGACGAGGTCCGGTCGTTGCAGCGCGACGAGCCGCAGGCCTGGACGGTCTCGGACCTGCCCCTCCTGGACGCGGCACGGCAGCGGCTCGGTGACCCCGAGGCGTCGCGCCGCCGTCGCCGGCACGCAGCGCAGGTCGCGGCGGAGCGTGAGGAGATGAGCAACGTCGTCGACCACCTCATCGCGACCGACGACTCCGAGCTGCAGGTCATGTCGATGCTGCGTGGTCAGGACCTGCGCGACGCCCTGGTCGACGACGCGTCCCGGCCGGACGTGACACCCGACCGGCTCGCGGGACCGTTCGCGCACGTCGTGGTGGACGAGGCGCAGGAGCTCACGGACGCCGAGTGGCAGATGCTGGCGCTGCGGTGCCCGTCGCGCAGCTTCACGGTCGTCGGGGACCGCGCGCAGGCGCGGCACGGGTTCACCGAGTCCTGGCGCGAACGGCTCGAACGCGTCGGCCTGTCGCAGGTCGACGTGGCGTCGTTGACCATCAACTACCGGACGCCGCAGGAGGTCATGGCCGAGGCCGAGCCGGTCATCCGGGCCGCGCTGCCGGACGCCAACGTGCCCACGTCGGTCCGCAGTGGCCATGCGCCCGTCCTGCACGGCGCTCCCGAGGACCTGGACGCGATCCTCGACCGGTGGCTCGCCGAGCACCAGGGCGTCGCGTGCGTGGTCGGGGACCCCGCGTTCCGGGCGACCGAGCGTGTGCGCTCCCTGACCCCGGTGCTCGCGAAGGGGCTCGAGTTCGACCTCGTGGTCCTGGTCGACCCCGCGTCGTTCGGCGAGGGCGACGACGGCATCGCGGGCGCCGTCGACCGCTACGTCGCGATGACCCGCGCGACCCAGCAGCTCGTGATCCTCACCCCCGGGAACGCGCCGCTGTCGGCCTGAGCACGCGAGCGCCCACCGCGCAGACAGCACGGAGCCCCTCTCCCCGTGCGGGGAGAGGGGCTCGGTGTCGTTCGGGTCAGGCTTCCTTCTTGGCTGCGGACTCCGCCTTGCGGGCCGCGCCGGTCTCGGTCGTCGCCCCCGAGGTCGAGAGCTCGCCACCGGAGGACTCGAGGTGCGCGCGGACGAACCAGTGGAAGAGCTCGAGCTCGTGCAGGTGACCGACCAGGAGGTCGTTGGTCACGGTGTCGAGCTCCTCGGTGTCGGCGGCCGCCTTGCGGTGGTCGGCGATGACTCCCTGGTAGACCTCGTCGAGCGCACCCAGGTGGGCGATGGTCGACGCGCGGCCCAGGCTGTAGTCCTCCCAGGTACGCTCGGCGACGATCGCGCCCGGCGTGCCGCGCGGCGGGACGCCGAGGGTCGCGATGCGCTCGGCCGTGGCGTCGACCATGGCACGGACGGCATCGACCTGCGGGTCGATCATCTCGTGGACGGCGATGAAGTGCGGTCCCACGACGTTCCAGTGGATGTGCTTGAGGGTCAGCGCCAGGTCGTTGAGCGCGTGCAGACGCTTCTGCAGGATCGCGGCGATCTTCCCCCCGTCCTTCAGGGTCAGCGACGGGACGGTGTACTCGGGCATCTCCTTGCGGACAGCCATGTATTCCTCCTCGGTGCTCGGTCCATCAGCGCCTTGCGCTCCTCCCATCGTGGCCCGGGTGCCGTGCGCTCGCAGGTCGAGGCGTCGTGATCGCCGTCACGCTCATCCCTCGACACCGGTGGCCGTGTGGGAGGTCCCGACGGGCTTGGACTCGGGCGACCCGCGCTCGCGCAGGTAGATCGAGAAGGCGACCATGCACGCCACCGCGAGGAACTCGGACTGCCAGTTCTGCAGCGTCCGGCCCCAGAAGTCGGGCAGGGTCAGGTACTGGCCCCAGGTGACGGGGTCCTCGAGGTCACGCATCGCGGACTCGTTGTACGTCACCGAGCCCGCGATCGACTGTGCGAGCCAGCTCAGCGCGAAGATCGACCCCATGACCAGGCTCAGCGAACGGGAGTAGAGCGCGAGCCGCCAACCGCGGACCCGCGCCCACGGCGGGGACTGCGGCGTCGAGAACTCGGCGACGTGCTGCGCCTCGTCGGACTCACGCCCGGCCTGGCCAAGGGGCTTGGACTCCGGGGAGCCCTTCTGCACGAACCACACGGTCGCGAGGACGTAGAGCAGGAACTGGAGGAACTCCGACTGCCAGTTCTCGGTCACGTCCACCGCGAACGCCGAGGTCGTCACGTACTGCCCGAGCGTGATCGGGTCGAGGCCCGCCGAGGCCTGCTCCTGGTTGTAGAGCGCGACCCCGAACACGGCCTGCCCCGCGAGGGCGAGCACGAAGATCGTGACGAACACGAGCGTGAGCCCGTTGTCCCGCAACGCCGCCGGCACGCGCGCGCTCATCGCGCGAGCAGCCCGACCGTGAGGAACCACGCGAGAGCGAGGAGGACCCCGCCCAGGAGCCCGAAGAAGACGCCGCGCACGTCAGCCCCCGTCCAGGAGGCAGTCGTAGGGGCGGTCGGGACGCGGGACGCACCCTGCCGCCGTGACGCGCCACGAGTCCCCCGACACCGCGAGGAACGTGACCTCGCCGCCCAGGAGGACCTGCGCCTGACGACCGGCCACGGTGACGGACGAGTCGCCCGGCGCCTCCTCGACGCGCCGGGCCACGGGGCCCAGCACGAGGCCCGCCTCGCCGTCGATCAGCGCCTGGTCGCACGACGACGCCGCATCCTGCTCGAACGACTCGCGCGTCGCGGGGGCGAGCAGACCGCACGCCGTCGACGGGTCGTGGGCGCTCAGCGCCGCGAAGAACTCCTGGGTGACCGCGACGGCGTCGTCGGCGCCCGGGACCGGGCCGCACCCGGCGAGCACGAGGCCCATCGTCGCTCCCGCGAGGGCGACGCGCCCTCGACCCTCACCCCACAGGACGGACATACCCGGACGGTAGCGGCCCGAGCGACCCTCCGCCCGGCGAACGGCGACGATGCTCCGCTAGGCCCTCACTCCGTCGTCGCGCGGTCGATCCCGAGCGTCGCGACGAGGTCCTCGTGCAGCTCGAACCACACGCGGTGGCACGAGTCGACGTCGGTGCCGTCGACCCAGCCGCCCTCCCCCGCGCGTGCCCGGCGCAGGGCCGTGGAGAAGCGCTCGTCGTACCCGCCGAACCGGACCAGGACGTCGCCGAGCCGCCGCGCGAGCGGGGCGAGGGCGTCGTCGAGCGCGGTGAGCTCGTCGAGCACCGCAGCGTCCCAGGCGGGGTCGGTGTGGTCGTTGGGGGCCAGTCGCGCTCCCGGCACGGGCCGCAGCTGCCAGTCGGTGCACGCCCGCTGGAGGCGCGCGTTGAGCGGCAGGAACTCGCGGTGGGCGTGGGGGACGTCGTCGGCCCGGCCCGTGGCGGCAAGCTCGGCCGTGAGCCGGCGCTCGTCCTCGCTCCGTCCCGCCTCGGTCAGCGCCCAGCCGCTCAGGTCCGCGAACGCGGACCGTTGCACCCATCCGTACGCCTCGAAGTCGCCGAGCAGCTCGTCGGTCTCGGCCGGGTCGAGGTCGAAGCGGCGGGCGAGCGTCGCGGTGTCGGCGAACCCGCAGATGCGGACCGCGTGCAGGACGAGCAGGTCGACCGGGGAGTCCTGGGTCACGCGCGGCCCTCCTGCCGTGCCGTGAGCCGGTGGAAGTGCTGCTGGCACGCCTGCGGGGAGTTGAAGCCCATCGCGTCGGCGATCTGGGCCCAGGTCAGGCCTGCGCTGCGTGCCGTGAACAGCAGGCCGCTCTCGAGGCCGTCGACCTCGGCGCGCGCGGCGGGCAGCAGCGCGAGGGCGTCGAGGAGGTGCTCGGGCGGCAGGTCGGTGGACCGCCAGAGCGCGAACCGTGCGAGGTCCACGGCCGACGGCGGCACGGACGCGGGCTGCCACGGCCGGGGCTCGAGCGCGTCCGCGCCCCGCGTGAGCAGGTGGGTGCGGGCGTCGTGCTCGCGGCGCGCCTGGGCGTGGTCGGCCCGGGTGGTGCGGTCGGCCCCGGTGGTGTGGGCTGCCCGCGCGGCGGGAGGGGCTTGCACCGCGTTGGCGGTGTCGTCGTTGCGTGGCATGCGACGATCCTGCACAATCAACGAAATGTTGTCAACGATCTATTGAAGGCGGTTCGGGTGCTCGTCCCACTGGAGGAGGCCGCGCGCGAGACGTGCGGCGGCAAGGCCACGGCGCTCGGCGGGCTGCTGCGGGCAGGACTGCCCGTCCCCGACGGCTTCGTGGTGCCGTTCGACGCCTACCGGGCGGCGGTCCCCGACGACGTGCTGCGCGACGCCCTCGCCCCCGCCCTGCGGGCGCTCGGTTCGCCCCGCGTCGCGGTCCGGTCCTCGGCCACGAGCGAGGACACGGCCCGGGCCTCGGCGGCAGGGCAGCACGAGAGCGTGCTCGCGGTACAGGATCCCGACGACGTCGCGCACGCCGTCCGCGCCTGCTGGGCCTCGCTGCACTCGCCCCGGGCGGTCGACTACCGGGCGGGGCTCGACGCACGGGGCGAGACAGGCGGCGAGGACGGCGCGACGCCCGACGAGCCCGCCATGGCCGTGCTCGTCCAACGCCTGGTCGACGCCGAGGTCTCCGGGGTCGTGTTCGCGTCCGACGACCCGGGCGTCACGACCGTGATCGAGGCGTCGTGGGGGCTGGGCCCCTCGGTCGCGGGCGGCACGGTCACGCCCGACACCTATCGCGTCGTGGCGCACGAGACCCTCGGTCGCGGGGCCGTGCGCGTGTCCTCGCGCGTCGTCGCCGACAAGCGGACGCGTCTCGACCGGGACGGTACTCGTCTCGTGGCGCGCGACGTGCCCCCGGACGACCGTCGGCGACCCACGCTCGACGACGTGACCGCCACCTGCCTCGCCCGGCTGGGGTGGCATGCGGCGGACCTCCTCGGCGGGCCGCAGGACGTCGAGTGGGCGCTCGCCGACGGCACGCTCTGGATCGTGCAGGCCCGGCCGGTCACGGCTCCGCTCCCGGCTTCTTCTGCCGACGTCTCGGGAGACGCACCCCGGCGCGGCGCCGCGAACCTGCTCCGCGGGACCGCAGCAAGCTCCGGCGTCGCGACGGGACCGGCCCGTATCGTCCGCGGTCCGGCCGACTTTCCGCGCGTACGCGCCGGCGACGTCCTCGTGTGCCCCTTCACCGACCCCGCCTGGACTCCCCTGCTGCGCATCGCTGCGGGGGTCGTCACGGAGGCGGGAGGCGTGCTGTCGCATGCGGCGATCGTGGCCCGCGAGCGCCGCATCCCCGCCGTCCTGGGAGTCGCGGGGGCCACCGGGACCATCCTCGACGGCAGCGTGGGGGCC